>MDTP02000017.1 GCA_001714685.2 Methanosarcina sp. Ant1
CCTACACGACGGCTCTTCCGATCTCTCTCTAGCAGTCTCCCTTAACCATTCTTCGGGAAACATTTTTCGGAGAGGATTTTCGATAGAAGATTTAAACTCGGTATCCATGAATAAATTAATTTTATACTATAAATAATATAAAAACGTATGCAAGAAAATCATTTATTCCTTAACCGATGACCAATGAAATCGGATTATATAATCACTGCTTACGAGTTGGTGAAGTACTGAAATCAGAGACTTTTCATTATTTTATATTTTCATATTTTCTGTTTTCTCCTGAAATTGTTTTATTCTGAAATTGTTTTATTCTGAAATTGTTTTCTCCTGAAATTGTTTTCTCCTGAAATTGTTTTCTCCTGAAATTGTTTTCTCCTGAAACTGTTTTATTCTGAAATTGTTTTCTCCTGAAATTGTTTTATTCGGAATTATTTAGCTTTTTAAGTTTCCTAATATAGTATCTTACTTTCGGCAGGTAACTTGTTATTTCAAAAAATTTTTAAGGTCCCTTTAGCGTTTTCGTGGGAAAACACATTACCTCTCATACTAAAAATTATTGCAAAAATGGTTCGTTGCTTATGTTAATCGTGAGATTTGGGCCATATGTTAACCAGTTCCACATACTTTCCAGCTTATGGATCTCAGTCGGAAAGGCTCCCATTTGCAAGCGTTTATACCTGTAAAAACAAAAAAAAGAGTTAATATATATAGTAATGAATGGCACTACATATTAGTAAATTATAGTTGTTGTACACACTACAGTAGGCTCAAAATGGATCTTACTCTTGAGCCAGAAGGGTTGTCAAAGTATCTGGGGGGTTAATTATGAAAATCGCGCTTATCGGAGATTGTTTTATCAAACTAACGAGCATCTTAATGGTTGTTACCTTGTCTTTGCTTTCGGCAGGCGTTGGAAGTGCAGAAATCATTTATGTGGAACCTGGAAATTCAATCCAGGCTGCTGTAAATAACTCGACAACCGGGGATTTTATTGTTGTCAAAACAGGAGACTATCAGGAAAATGTGACTGTCAACGTGTCCGGGGTAACGGTTACATCAGATCCAGAGAGTTCTGGCGGCGTGCTCGTAAGATCGCCGGATGAGAATTCCACTGTGTTTCATATTAAAGCCGATAATGTAACTATCAAGGGTTTTAATATAACAGGATCAGGGAAAGCTGGCAGCGCTACGTGGGGCGGGGTCGGCTGTCCTCCAGCAGGGATTTGCCTTGAGCACGCTAACAACTGCACAATTGAGGGGAATAACCTTTCTGAAAACCTGTACGGAATTTACCTGCAGGAATCCATGAACAATATGCTCTCACAGAATAACCTTTCCAGTAATGGTATCTGGCTTGATGAAGGGTGCAGCCATAACAGGGTATTCAGTAACGTTATTGAAAAGAGCACCATTATTCTGGGTGCACAATGCTGGAATAACACAATACTGCAGAATCGGCTCTCAAACGGCGAAGGGATAAGTATTGCCTGCTGTGGAGGCAATACTCTCGTTTCAGAGAATGTTATCATAAATTGTAGTACCGGCATCGACATTTACGATGTCCAGGCAAGAACCGTTCTCCGTGATAACCGGATTACGAACTGCACTTACGGGATCAGCCTTGATTTTGTCTTCTATTCCGGCATATATAATAATACAATTTCTAACACCAGCAATGGCATTTATATGAGAGAGGAATGCCACAACAACGAACTGTCAGGTAATACGATAACTTCCAGTGACCAGTCAGGTATTTATTTGCTGGACAACGCTGCTGATAATCGCATCTATAACAATTACTTTAACAACACAGTAAATGTGAGGACAGAAAACAGTAAAGGCAATTCCTGGAACACTACGAAAACGCAAAGAACGAATATTGTAAAAGGCTCATGTCTTGGCGGAAACTTCTGGGCAAATCCTAGAGGAACCGGGTTTTCGCAGACTGCTAATGATTCGAATTCAGACGGAATTAGCGATCAGCCTTACAAAGTTAACGGAAGCAGTTTTGACTATCTTCCCCTCGTCATGCTTTCTTCCGAGCCCTGAGCGGAATCCTGCTCCCCGGACAAGCAAGCAGCCAGAGGTTAATGTAAGAAACACAGTAGAAAGCGCGATTAAGTTTACGGCTGCATTGGAGATCCTTCGGATTCGGTTTTCTCCGTAGGTACCATCCTTCTTTTTATTTATGGCCCAATTTTTCAGAAATAAGTGAAAATAATACAACTAAGAATCCGGATGTTATACTAAATTTCCACTCTAAGTTCCGGTGAACTCTTTTTTATCTGGCCTGCCTTGTCGAGCACAAAACATTATCTAAAGCATTTCGAATTCCTTTAAATATTAATATATAAGATATGTAATTCATCTCAGGTAAATTAGTTTTTTCAAACATTTTTAATTATTTATAAAATACAAATAAAAAAATAATAATTATTCTATGTTTTTAATTCTCTTTCTTTACGTCATGTTTTTTAAAGGAAAAAGAATTAATTTTGGCATCAGCAAGATATAATAAGATTAGATAAGTTTTTAATCCGAAATAAGAGGCTAAAAGAATATCTCGTGCAGGCCATATGAGCTAAAAAACTTGAGAAAGAATACTTGGAACATTTAAGATTTTTCATATTATAAGAATCGAACTTAATTCTGTAAATAAGCATTATTCTCCATAAAATAGTACTAATAAGAATATACAAATACTTTAATATAATATATAAAACTGGAATTATATATTCCGCAAAATAAAGTTTTAGACAGACTAAAAAAGAACTCAGATCTAGTAGATTAGATCACTGTCTGCTGAATAAAAATAAAGTGGGGGAATTTGAATTAGATCTAGATTAAGTAGTCTAGTTTATACTTTGATTATTTTTCTATTACTAAGTGCAGCTACCTGTACCGCTTCGGCACTGGGTGACAGAACGAAAACCATAGTAAATGTAGCAGAAGAAAACGGAAATTTCACGACACTTCTTACAGCACTTAATGCTACAAACCTTACTGATACCCTGAAAGGAGAAGGACCGTTTACAGTCCTTGCCCCGACAGACAAAGCTTTTGCAGCACTGCCAAATGGGACCATTGAGGCTCTCCTCAACGACACCAGTAAACTGAAGAAGATACTCCTCTTCCATGTGGCAAGTCAGAGGCTGATGGCAAAAGACGTCGTCAATATGAGCAATATAACTACCCTTGAGGGGCAGAAACTGCAGGTCAATGTCACAGATAAGGGAGTACTTGTCGGAAAAGCAAAAATTATAATGACGGATATCAATGCCAGCAATGGAGTCATACATGAAATAGACGCAGTGCTGATTCCGCCTGAAAAGGATATTGTTGAAACGGCGAAAGATGATGGGAACTTCACGACACTTCTTACAGCACTTAATGCTACAAACCTTACTGATACCCTGAAAGGAGAAGGGCCGTTTACAGTCCTTGCCCCGACAGACAAAGCTTTTGCAGCCCTGCCAGAAGGGACCATTGAGACTCTCCTGAACAACACCAGTAAACTGAAGAAGATTCTCCTCTTCCATGTGGTAAGTCAGAGGCTGATGGCAAAAGACGTCGTCAATATGAGCAATATAACTACCCTTGAGGGGCAGAAACTTCCTGTCAATGTCACAGATAAGGGAGTACTTGTCGGAAAAGCAAAGATTATAATGACAGATGTCAATGCCAGTAATGGAGTCATACATGAAATAGACACAGTGCTGATTCCGCCTGAAAATAACCAAACGGGAGGCAAAAATCCTTGAAAATGGTATTTCTCTCGATTCCCTTCGAGGCTAACAGTACAAGCACCATCTTCTATCAGGAGTGAAACAACTCTCTGATATCCGAAACGCTTCAAGCAAGCTCTTCGAGAACGCCTCAAACATCGAAGCACTGAAGATTACTGGATCAATGTCCCAATGGAACTGAGTTTAATTCCTTGAAGAATTTGGTCAGGCCCTTTGAAGGATACTGGATATTTGTGGCAGGAAAAACGGTATGCATGAAAACTGTATGCATGAAAACTGTATGCATGAAAACTGTATGCATGAAGAGACTACCTCAAAAGACAGAATAAGATTAAGAAAAACAGTTTGCAAAAATAAGTATAAAGAAGATTACATTTATAAAAATTTTTTATACTTATTTACATTTCTTTTTAATTTACCAAAACTTTCTTTTTCAATTTACTAAAATTTCTTTCTTATTTGAGGTTTTGCCATTTTCTACATTATTCCTTATTTTTCCAATAATATTTGGTAATAAAGCTTATTTTGCGAAAATTTTTTCTTAAAACAACTTAAAATAAATTTAATGTATTATTATGCCAATAATTTTAAATGAAGAGAGTTTTAATCGTTTAAAAACGAAAAAGTAACCCATGGAAAACACGGAAATAAAGAAAAAAGGGCACAATCCTTCCGAGCTTTCCGCGTTTTCCGCGGTTAATAGGGTCTGGATTGAGTTATTCATGCCCTTTAATAATTTCATGTTATGAATAGAGTGTTTAAGTGTAATATTTTATTAAAATAAGTATTAATTATCTATTTTTTAGCTTCTAAAGCATTTTTGTCAGTTTTGGCAAAACCTCATTTCATTTACCTCTTAAAATTCAAATTGTCATACCTTTTTATGGCATCATTCCCTAAAACTTCCTGTTTATTATTTAAATCAATATTTATTTAAAGCTTCTTGCTAACATGCAGGACATGGAAACCCCAAAAATCCCTTCCTCTTTTACAGAAAACATATCTTATTTTGACAGTGGATTAGAGCAGACATTTTCCTGGTTTTCAGGCAATTTTGGTACTTTTTTATTCATACTTTTCATTGGCTTGATCACTATCTTTGTCGCAAGGAACGTAAACCGCCTTATGGAGAGCTATTTCAAAAAAGCAAGTAGCAAACTGCGTATGGACATCACCGCTTTTCGGATGTTCAGGCATATTACGGTCGCAATAATCTACTTCATAGGAATTATTTTTGTTATTTTCAGCATTCCTAGCCTGCAAAGCCTCTCTGTTGCACTCTTTACAGGGGCAGGAATTGCCGGTATCGTTATCGGTTTTGCAGCTCAGAGCACACTGAGTAATATAATTGCAGGCCTTTCCCTCGCCATCTTTCAACCTTTCAGGGTCGGAGATCGGCTGAATATTATGAACGAATATGGGAAAGTTACAGACCTTAACCTCAGGCATACAGTCATCATAACCTGGGATAACAGGCGCCTTATCGTCCCTAATTCCATAATCAGCAATGAAGCAATAATTAACTGGACCATAGAAGACCCTGCAGTAATCTGGCCAATAGACGTTGGAATAAGCTATGACGCCGATATTGACAAGGCAAGAAAAATCATGATCGGAGAAGCCAGAAAACATCCCAATGTTATGCCTCCCCAGGAACTGAAGTATAGCGTAGTAAAACCCAGCTTAATTAAATCCGAAACTCTTAAAATGGGATTTTTTGACTCACCTGTGCTTCATGCCGTGGATCCGGATTTCAGAGAAAGAGGAGAGGTTAAAGTAAATGTCACCGAATTAGGAGAGTTTTCCGTAAATCTTCGCCTGCAGGTATGGTTCAAGGACAGAAATGATGCATACATTTCAGGATGTGAAATCAGAGAAGCAATTAAAAAGCGCTTTGATAAGGAAGGCATAGAGATTCCATATCCATATAGGACTATCGTTTACAAAACAGATATGGACAAAGAGAAGAAGGCCGCTGAAAGATTAGTTTCTACAGAGGGAACTAAAATTGAATAAGCCTAGAAAACAGGCTAACTGATTTTGACAATTAGATTTTTGATAATTAAATAAATTACGAAACGGGTTGATGAAAGGTGAATAAAGGGGTTTCAAAGCTCCCTTTCATCAATCACTCTTTTTGTCTTTTTCATGCTGCGAGGAAGTTCTCCTATTTTTACGCCCACAACGTCCACTGTTACTCCAATGAAGTCCTTGAAAGCTTTTCCAAGAGTTTTTTCGGTTTTCCCTTTTGTTATGGGATCTTCTGCATCTTCAATCTCGACCCTGAAAGTCATGCTGTCCCTGCCATCCCTGCGTGTAAGGAGGATCTGGTATTCGCTGCTTACCCCTGGGACTTTGTGAATAATATCTTCGATCTGGCCAGGATAGATATTAACAGCCTTGAACTTTATGCGGTCATCCGATCTTCCCAGGATTCTATCGATCCTCGGGAAGGGACAGCCGCATTTGCAAAGGCCGGGAATAATCCTTGTCAGATCTCTCGTCCTGTAGCGGATAAGAGGAGCTCCTTCTTTTGTAATGGTAGTGATTACAAGTTCCCCAAGATTGCCGTCAGGAAGCTGCTCGCCTGTGATAGGGTCGATAATCTCGAAGAGCAGGTGGTCGGACCAGTAGTGCATTCCTTCATGGAAGGAACAGTCAAGAGCAATGCCCGGTCCATAGATTTCGGTCAGCCCGTAAATATCAAAGGTTTCGATGCCGAGTTCGTTTTCAATCCTGCTGCGCATTTTTTCGCTCCAGCGCTCCGAACCTATAATCCCCACCTTGAGATGGATCTGGTCTTTAAGCCCGCGTTTTTCAATTTCTTCAGCAAGCAAAAGTGCATAGGAAGATGTGCTAGCAAGGGCTGTTGATTTCAGGTCAATAAGCATTTCGAGCTGTTTTTCGGTATTCCCAGGACCTGTAGGTATAGCCATTGCTCCAAGGCGCTCAGCCCCGAGCTGGAAACCTATTCCTGCAGTCCAGAGCCCATACCCTGGAGTGATTTGGATTCGGTCCAGGCTGGTAAGGCCTGCCAGCATATAGCAACGCATCATCATCATGGCCCAGATATCCACGTCTTTTCGGGTGTAAGGAATAATTACAGGCTTTCCGGTAGTCCCCGACGAGGAATGGATTCTGATGACCTCATTTTCAGAGACTGCCTTCAACCCAAGAGGATAGGCATCCCTGAGCTCCTCTTTATGTGTGAAAGGAAGTAGCTTCAAGTCTTCAAGAGACTTGATTTTCTCAATATCCACATTCGCTTCCTTAAACTTCTTCTGGTAAAAAGGGCTGCTTTCAGATACATGCTTCAGCATTACCTTCAGTTTTGCAAGTGTATCTTCTTCCGAGATTTCGGGATGGTAGAGCTGGGAACTGGGATCTAGCTCAGATTCAGTGGATGCTTCATACATATCATTTCACCTTCTGCTCTCCAGTTCAGGCGCCGGAGATTAGCACAAACGATAGAGACGAGATCAGTTAGAGATAAATAATTTAAATAAGTATGAGTACTGGATAAAGACAGGTTCAGGAGATACCTGAAATCTGTTTCATTGCTATTTCGAATGCAGCCCTGTTTACAGCCCTGTATTTCTCAGGTATTTCGGCATCCAGTACTGCTTGAAGAGTTTCCTCCGAAAAAGGTAATACTCCTGTGCCTGCAGCCGCTCCGAGCATTGCAACGTTTGCAGCCCTGTATGTACCTGCTTCTTCCGCAAGCTCCGTGAAATCAAAGCAGAGGATGCCAGGGCAGTGTGCATTCAAAAATGAAAGCAAAGCCGCCGGGTCATAATCAGGACTTCCTGGAGGCTTAGATGCAGGAGGGACGGCATGGGTATTTACCAAAACCTTTCCGCTTTTTCTGAGGAAAAGCAAGTTTCTTACGGTTTCAGCGGGTTCGAAACCTAAAAGCAGGTCTGCCTGCCCTACAGGAATAAGGGACCCGGAAACTTCGTTTCCTATTCTTATATGACTGCTCACGGAACCTTCTCTCTGGGACATCCCTATGGTTTCGGCAGTGCTCACGTGGAGCCCGGCTTTCATTGCAGCAAGTGCAAGAATGCGGGAAGCAAGTACTACACCCTGCCCACCAACACCAGCAATCAGAATATCATACTTCACAGCTTCACCCTCTTATTCGAATCGCACCTGAAGGACATATCTGCGCACAGAGCCCGCAGCCGCTACAGCTGCCCTGTATGAAAGGTTTATCCTCGCCTGCAGGAAGGAAGAGAGCAGGGCAGCCAAGCTGTTTTACACAGAAACCGCAGCCAGTGCAGTCTTCAGACTCTATATTATAACGTTTGTCGGATTTTGTAATTCCTACGCATTTTCCTTTGAATACGATAACTGCCGGTCCTTCAAATTTCATGGCTTCCTTTGCGGCTTCCAAACAACTTCCCAGGCTGTCTGTATCTATAGCCTTTACAAATCCGACCCCACAGCTTCGGGCTATGTCGGCAATATCAATGGCTTTCGAAACACTTCCTAGAGCAGTTATGCCTATGCCAGGATGGGGCTGGTGCCCTGTCATTGCAGTTGTGCGGTTGTCAAGGACTGCAAGAGTGATATCAGCTCCATTGTAGACAGCATTTATTAAAGCAGGAATGCCTGAATGGAAGAAAGTTGAGTCCCCGATAAAAGCCACATGTTTTGCCTCAGGATTCGTGCGGAAGAGCCCTCCTGCTATACTCACTCCGGCTCCCATGCAAAGGCATGTGTCTACCATGTTAAGGGGATAGGCATTTCCAAGAGTATAGCAGCCAATATCTCCTGAGAAGATAGTGTCAGCCTGAAAATCTTTTTTAAGCTGTTTTGCAGCCTGCTTAAAAGCGTAAAAAACAGTTCTGTGCATGCAGCCCGCACAGAGAGTGGGAGCCCTGATTGGAAGGGGGGGAAGTTTTTCCCTAGAAACGGCAGGAGAAGCATGGGAAAGGCGCAAAGCCCCCCCGAGCCCTGCAAGCACTTTGTTGATCCCGTCAATGACAATGTCCACATTGTATTCTCCGCTAACAGGGAAAAAGCCGTTCTTTTTCCCGTAGACATCAACAGGAAGATGGGCTTTTCCTAGAAGCTGGAGCACCTGTTCTTCAAGGTAAGGATCCAGTTCCTCAACTACTATAAGACTATCAATTCCTTTCAGGAATGTAAGGGCTGCCTTTTCTGGAAACGGATATACTGTCCCTACCCTGAAAATTGTGAAAAGCCCTTCAAAACCCCTGAAGGCCTCGTTTGCATAAAGAGCTGAAACCCCTGAAGCAATAATCCCTATTTTTCCGGAACCTGAAACTGAATTGCAGGAAAGACCGGAAAAGCGTTCTGAAAGCTGCACCTGCACTCTCTCAAGCCAGGGGTGCCTTTCGGCAGTAAGCCTTGGAAATATCGTCCAGCGCCTATCCCTTACAAAGCCTTCGCAAGAAGCTTCAACCGGAGCAGGCTCTGCGGCAGCGACTTCAACATCCCCACAGCTGTGTGAGACTCTTGTTGTGGTCCTGAGAATAACAGGGATTTCGAACTCGTGAGAAAGCTCAAAAGCCAGTTTTGTCAGCTCGTAAGCTTCCTGCGGGCTTGCAGGATCCAAAACCGGAATATTTGCAAAGTGCCCGAAAGCCCTGGTGTCCTGTTCAGTCTGGGAAGAATGAGGGCCAGGATCATCGGCAACGAGCAGGACAAGGGCTCCTTTTATCCCAATGTAGCTCAGGCTCATCAGGGGGTCGGATGCAACATTTAACCCGACCTGCTTCATGGTCACAAACGCCTTTGCTCCGGAATAAGCCGCTCCTACAGCCGTCTCAAGAGCGACTTTTTCGTTGCTCGACCACTCTGTATAGATTCCGCACCTGTCGGCATACCGGATAATTGTCTCCAGAGCTTCGGTCGAAGGAGTTCCCGGATACCCTGTAACCACCTGGACGCCGGCTTCTATAGCTCCAAGCGCAATGGCTTCATTACCCATTAACAGTTTTTTATCAGTCAAATAAGCTCATCTCGGATCGTGGGCAATATTTTAAACAAATTGAATAATGAATTGAATAATTAATTGAATAATGAATTGAATAATGAATTGAATAATGAATTGAATAATGAATTGAATAATGAATTGAATAATGAATTGGACAAATTTTGAGCGTCGAAAGAAATGAAATTAGGTTGGAAAGGGAACCTGAACTCTCAAAATATCTACCAAAACTATTTTTGAGATTCCGAAAATATTTTTTAGGGTATTTAGCCACTTCTTCACGTCACAGAAATGCGATGCCCAATTTTGTACAGTGTTGTAGGGAAGAAGTACGTAAAATTCGAATATAAAGTTTTTGTTTTATGGTTCTACACAGTTGTTGGTCTATCAATAATAAGTTGAGATTTTTCCAACTCGTTCACATAATCGCTTCCTGCCTATAATTTTCTGCGCTGCGGACTTCTGGTTTTCTTTACGCAGGTAAACTTAGAAAACAAATGCAGATAAAATAAGGAGTATTCTGATATGAAGCACCGCCGGCTTTGGGGACAAACGGTAAATGGATACTGATAAAAATAAGTGCTAACTAACGGTTTTCCAGTGTTTTTATATAACTTCTACCATATATATTAATTGGACATCTGAGAAAATCTTTTTCTGCTGTAGACCTCAGCCAATAATTTTACCATCCCCTACTCCCAATACTCAGACGTCCCACCCCAACTGACTTTCCTCTTTTGTCGGGTTTCTTTTACAGGTAGAGCTGATCCAGCGCTGATCCCAAAATCCATTTCGTTCTTGATCATTAGAATTTTTCAAGAATATATACTTCGAAATTGGTAAGAGGTTCGGTTTTGATGAGCAGAATGCCATCGAAACCTCTATTTCTTGCCGTTTCCAGTTCTTCAGTATCATTTTGCCTGTAATTTTATCCTCTGTGGAAGGATACATTTCCCTCCGTGCTTACCACCGAGAGGGTTGTGCGGCGAACCCAGAGAGTTCATACAGCGGGCCATAACGGCTGCGCCTCTGGCAAGTCCGTCATCTACAAAAACTACCTTTTCGTCTATTTCCGAAGCAAGGCCCATTTCTTCCAGGTACTTCAGGATCAGTTTAGGTTTGTTCCCTGTAATACCAGCTCTACCGGTAATTCCGATAGTTGTATCTTCAAAAACAAGATTCTCTTCTTTTGCGACCTTGATCAGCCTGCAGACCACTCCTGCCATTACCTCATCAATAACAGCGTAAGCAATCTGGAGTCCCTGAGTTTTACAGATTTCCATACCTATAGCACTGAGCTTACACATATCGCTGCCGTTTTCACCTACATCGCAGCCTATAAGCGTTACACCTACATCTTCAGCCGCATCCGGCCTTACAGGCACGCTTCCGTATCTAGTTCTGCCTTTTGGAACCTTTTCTATGATAATAAGTTCATTAATACGCTTTGCAAACTCTTCAATCGTTTCAGCCTTTATCTCCAATGTAAGGAAAAAAGGCGGTTTTTGGTTCTCAAAAACTTCGAGAGCAGTCCCTACTTTTGGATCTACTTTTTTCGAACCCCGGATTATTGCATCAGGAATTGCCCCTGCATAACCACAGAAGCTTCCGATGGTTTTTGCGTATGGCTGGTCAGGACTTGTGATCCTGCCATCAAGGGTTGTACCGAAATCAATTGAAATACAGGGGTTTCTAAAATCGATATCTGTTAGTTTGGCTGCTTCCTTAATTCCTGCTGTCGCAAGCTCTCCTTCCATCTCATTTGCAACAATTTCAACTCCAGTTGAACCTATCGGCGGCATTACTCCGGCTACCGCTCCATCAAAGATTACCTCTTCCAGTTTGCTGTATTTCTGAAATTTTTTTGATACATTTGAAATCGACATCGGAGGCGTCATATTTTTTGGTGGAACTCCTGCTATCAGACAACCGTCTGCCAGGGCTTTGATAAATTCACCAACCTCTTCCGGAGAATCAAAACCTGCAACTACACCCGTGGAGCGGACTACAAAGTTCAGATCTGTTTTTATATCCAGATTGGCTTTCTCCATCGACTCGGTCAGGGTGCCACGTACCAGTTCCGCAACTGCCTCACGAGTAAGCTCCACGCCCGTAAGTGTCTTCCCGAACACTGTTTCTCCGGGTTTCGGAGGGCAGACATCCCTCGTCATGCGCACGACCTTATTAACAATGCAGGTCATGCCAGTGTCCATATTGGTAGCCGTAAGGATAGATTTAGTTGTGGTATTTCCGACTTCCACGGAGGCTACTATAAAGAAAGGTTTTGATATAAGGTCAATCAAACGAATCTGAGGGGATTCTGCAATTCTGGGTTTCAGAGCCATTTTTAATTCCTTCCTGAGTCAGTAATTATAATCCCTATTTTTTTCATGGAGTATCATCCGGAGGATGGATCTGTAAATAAACAAAATTTTAGACGATCATTTTGCAAGCTTAACCTGAAGACAATTCAAACTTATTTAAAGACTATTCGAACTGAACTGAAGTCAGCTAGAATGAATCGAATCTAACACTTAGAAGTCAATATTTAAACAGCAGAATGCACTTGGAAAGAAATCTCTCAGAACTCTCTGAAGAGATTAAACAAAATAATAATTTGTTACATGTTTAAAGAACGTACTCATCAAAACCATAATAACTTTTGCCAAAAAAATTTCAAATGAGTAATTCAGCTGGATTTCATGCCAAAAACCCAGGATTCCTCTCCCTTTGCCTAATTTGAGAGTTTTTTATTGTGTTTTTCAGTAACTGATCTATAAGATCCGAATTTCTAGCAGATAAGATCGAAATTGATCAGCTAATGCAAAAATAGATAGGCTTGTAACAGAAGCCAAAATTGCGCTGGCGAACCCTGCTACAAGCAATTGGTTTTGCCTACCAATAATAGATAGTTTTCCAGAACATTCAACGCTTGTACTCTTTAATTTTCCGCATTGTGCCCGATTTTTTAGATTTTATCAAATACCCCCACTCCTCTTTTTACTGTTTTTCAATTGAGACGTTCACTTACTTTACTGTGATATACCCGGACATAGTTTTAGTATTGCTACCTTTAGCGTTTTTAACTGTTAAGCCAACTGTGTATTTTCCTGCTTTACCGTATGTATGTACAGGGTTCTTGGCTGTTGAAGATGTTCCATCTCCAAAACTCCATTTCCATAAGCTTGGTGATCCTGTACTCTTGTCAGTAAATGTTACTTTTAGTTGTGCTTTTCCCGAGGTAGAAGACGCTGAAAAAGCAGCAACAGGAGCTTTCAAAGTTGTAACGTCTATATAAATGAACTTTGTCATGGATTTACTTCCGGCTGCATTTTTTGCCGTCAATGTAACAGTGTATTTTCCTGCTGCTGAATAAGTATGCTTTGGACTTTTGACCGTTGAATATGTCCCGTCTCCAAAATTCCAGTTCCATGCGGTCGGTGATCCTGTACTTATATCAGTAAAGGCGACGTTTAAGGGTGTATTTCCTGATTTTGGAGAGCCCCAGAAATTTGCAACCGGCGTTTGCGTACTTGTTCCTACTTTTATGTAATTCGTTTTTGTTTTGGTGTCAGTTCCATCTGTATTGCTTACCGTAAGCGTTACTGTATAATTTCCTGCTGATGAATAAGTATGCATTGGATTCTGCTGGGTTGAATTATCCCCGTCTCCAAAGTTCCATTTCCATGATACTGCATTTTTTGAAAGGTCTGTAAACTGGATCGAAAGAGGAGAGGGGCCGCTAGTTATTTTACTGCTGAAATCTGCAGTGGGAAGTATTGGTATTGACATATATCCTGATTTTGATGCATAAATTGTGTTTCCATCCTGACCTATGTTGATCCTGTTTCCGTTGGGCTCCGGTTCGTTAGAATAGGCCGAAGAAGGATACCCGGCGTCAATGCACGGAGAACTCACTTTGTCTTTAATCCAGGTTTTTCCATTCCAGCGGCCTTCGCCCGACTGCAGGTGATAATCATGATTTTTCTGGTCTGCAAAGAGAGGGTTCACGTAGATATCAGTCGTTGATTTCGCATTTATATAATTCCCGCCCACATTGTTGTAAAGGCAGTTATTTTCCAGCACAAAGGTATGTGTTTCAGGAATGTAATTGATCGCTGCGTACCCTGTCCCGCTAGGATCTTTTGCGCGCTTCTGAGTGTTTACGATTACATTATTACGGACAATGGTCGTGTATCCGCTTTTCGGTGAATAAGCTGATGGATAATTACCATTGGGATACATGTGAACGACAGCAGCATGGTATATGCCGTCAAAGACGTTATTTTCGATGAGAGTGTTATTAAATCCGCTTCCCAGAACGCCCCCTACCCAGGTAATGCTGGGATTAGCGCCTGTGCTATATAAAATATTGTGATGAATATGGATATTTTTCCCTTGATCTCTATTTACGGGAGAAGTATCATAGTTGAAAAGCCAGATTCCAGGCCCATAGGTGTTATGGATAGTATTATTGTAGATTTCGATATTATCCATAATACCAGCACTCTTTTCTATCTGAATGCCCGGCCCACCTGCACTCCAGTGATAGAAAGAGTCGATCACATTATCGTGCAGTTTTACTTTATTAGAATTCCATATTCTAAGAGCACTGTTAGTTCTGCAGGTTATGCGGTTGTTCCAGGCCTCTACGTTCTCACACCCAATTGCAAACATGGCGTCGTGTCCGAGTTTATACACTTTATTATTGTAAAACTGAACGTTTTTACCCTGGTTTATTCTCAGACCGTCTCCCATTCCATCGTGCATATACATATTGTATACTTTTACGTTATTACAGCTAGTAAAGTACATTATATTATAGTACCCTCTGCCCAATGTGATTTCACTATTACCTTCATAGTTTACATCGACCTCGAAGCCTCTTATTACAATATTATTGTTTCCCAAACTGCTCATCTGCTGGATAAGGGGTTTCATCGTAGGCCACCCTGAGTGATTAGCAAGTTTGATCACGGCAGTGGAGTCTCCTTCAAGAATTGTATTACTGCCAATTAGAAGAGTATCGTCAATAATGTACGTAAACGGACCTTTAAGGTGGACAGTTGTGTACCCAGGGTTTTCTGCCACAAACTTAAGGGCCTGGTTTATCTGTACATGATCGTCTATTCCATCGCAATTAAAATCTCCGCTACCATCTCCTGCAACATAAATTACTGGCACGGGACTCCGGCATAAAGCAGTAGGAACGCTTGCAAAGATAAGGCAACTAACCAGAAAAAGAATCACTAATTCTCGTCTTAGCATAAATATCACTTGGGATTGATAATAAAGAAGTTTAGTAATATTCAAATTAAATAAATATTTATACAGTAATGTGTTTACCTTATGATAAAATTTGCGACTGTAAATTAAAATATGATAAATTTATTATTCTATTTCCGACATGTTGGATAAGAGTCTGTAATTAGAATCCACTCTCTGAACTTAAGAAATATAGAAAATACTAATGCGAAATTATCCATACCAGAAGCTATTGGACCCAATAAACATTATAATATTAGATTCTGAATAAATCTCTCTGTTTTTCAGGCAAATTCCTCCAATTTACACAAATTCCCCCGCGAAAACACAATAATAGATTAAGTCTTAGTCTTTAAATAAATTTCTATAGTTACTACTATTGTAAAATTATTATATTTAAAAAGTATATTGCGCAATTATTTTAATTCTTATTGAATTATTCGAATTACAGTAGAGGAACCAATAGATGCAGGTGAGAAGAAAGCATAACGTCTTGAAGCACGTAGCAGACTTTACAGCCAATACCCGCACTTGCACAAACCACAAAGTCATATCCATAATTCTGTGCTGTTTTTGCAAATCGGTTTTTTGGGACTTGTTTTCTGTGGAGTTGTACGAAAAAAATATAGTAAGACTTAAACGGTTGAACTGAGAAACCAGTAGCATTAAACATTTAACTGTTTAAATTCCGATAATTTTGGCAAGGCTTTTCTTGATTCCAAATAAATATTTTTTTATCAAAGAACGTTCGTGTTCGCTGAACCCTCCCAACAGAAACATCACAAATAGATAAACAAGCATACCCATTACTGCCACTTCTAAAAGCTTACGGATGCTTAAGATCTCGAAATGGGAAACAAAAAAGTACATAGCCACAGAGGACAGAATGCTTTTTGCAATATCATGAAAATAAAAGTCATGTTTAAAATATTTTAGAGACATACGTGTGCAGAGAATAGCCATAAAGAAGTATGCGAGTAGAGTTGAGATGGCAGCTCCGACAATGCCGATTGAAGGTATTAGGAGGAGGTTGATCAGTACATTCAAAACTGCCGCAGCAAAATTGATATAAGTTTGCACTTTCGTTTTTTTGACAATTAATAGTGTATTGATAAAAATTTGAACGATTCCTGCTAGAAGGCCTGATAAAGCGATAATCGGGATCACAAACCAACCAGAAAGGAAATCCTCCGTTGTAAAGATACTAAGCAAAGGTTTTGCAAGAGCTGAGAGCCCAAAAACTGCAGGAATTGAAATAAGAAGGAAATATCGCAAAGAATGAGACATATAGATTGTTACTTCGTCAATTTTATTTTCATCATATAGTTTTGTGAGTTCTGGGAGAAGAATAAGCTGAAGAGGAGTTACTAAAAGCTGGATAAGGCTACCGAAGGAACAGGCTGCCGAATATATGCCCACACTTTTGAGACCGAGAAAGTAGGTAACCATGTATCTATCACTTGAATCCGTAACCCATCTTATAAGAGCATTGGGGGTTAGCGGTAGAGAAAATTGTAGATACTCCTTTATATGGGTAAATCGAGGGATAACAAATCCTATCTGTGATATGATGGTCAGAAAAGCGATTGAGATAATGACGCCCTGTACCAGTAATGTGGCTGCTATCACGCCAAGAAGCCCATATCCCATTTTGAGAAGAACAAGAATAAAAAGGAATTGCCCGAACGCTTGAAAAAGAGTAAGGTAAGAGAATTTTTTGATCTGCCTGGATACTCTGAAATAAAAAAGAGTTACAGGCCCGATTACATTCAAGAGAATCATAAAGGAGCCTGCCTGGATGAAATAAGTTGCCCCAGGGTCCTTAAAACCGAAAGTTGCAAGAGATCCTGCAAGCGCATACAGCGAAAAAGAAGCAAGAAGACCAGATATAGTCACGAAAAAAAGTATGGAATAGACAGCTTCCCTTATTATTTTCTTATCCGTTTCAGAAGATAAAAATCTGACAAGACCCATTGAAAGACCCATCAGTGCAAAGGGAGAAATGAGGGATACAGTAATATTGATCTGGGCCCAGAGGCCATAATCATATGTTCCAAGGCTTTTTGTGATTATCGGAAGTAGAAGAAAATTACCTAAGTTTGTAAGTATCTGAACTATCCCAATAAAGCCAACATCCCTTGCAAACTTTTGATATGACATCAAATAACCTTGAAAAAAATTCTGTTTTTAAGATTTTAGATTGAAAAACTTACGCAAATAGTATTACAAAAGTTACTCTTGCGAGTTAACCAACGCGTTGCCAAAAATTGGTATTTAAATCCTTTTGAAAGCTGATTTTTCCGCTCGGGTTTTACTCCATCCGTAGAAGTTTTATTCTAGCCAGAGCATAGTGATTTTTCTTCATAAAATACACCGTAATTTTAACTTTGAATTAAAAAGTTAGGAGCTATTGTACTCATATTCAGCGTTAACTTAAAGTTTATTTCAATAGCGTTATTTCAGCAAAAAGCTGGTTCTAATATATCCCAATAGGATATCCACAATATATAAAAGTCTTTATATTCAACCCACTTTCGGCATGTTGACATTAAATTTTAAGAATTTTTAATGATAGCGTTTTTGAAATAATGCGTCATAATTATACGTGGTTGTTGGGTTTACATATAGTAGTACATGAGTCCCCAATACTAAACCTATTGCACAAACGTTTCATTGTTTATATCTTTCGTGGGGGTTGAGCCATATGTTAACCGGCTTTAAATCAATATATTTTATCAAATGTTCAAAAAACGGCATCCCGAAAAATATTCTAATTCCTTATGTCGATCTTTTTAAAGTAGGTTTGATTTCTGTGCTCTATCTTTTTCTTCGATTTCTATTCGATCAACAACAAAATGATCCACACCGGCACATAAATATGCAAATGCTTCACCGCACTCTGGATCAATCGGAGAATAACCAATTAAGAACCGTATTCATGCAATCCTCATAGGCTCTACCAGGCTTGTATAGGAAGGTCACAGTCTACTCAATTCCTTCTTTTTTAATTAGGGAATATAAATCCTAGCAAGCTTAGAAAATGTTCCTTCTGGCTTAATTTTCGTCTGCGACTCTCCGGTAAAATCGACCAAGGGCTTTCTCTAGAATATGTGACCGTTCCCCCAAACCCTTGAGGCATTGGACTCATCACCCTGGAGCTTATCGGCATACCATTTGTCTCAAACTGTCTAAAGCAACAGTATGGAGCAAAAATAAATTTGAAACTAGATAGAAAAACAGGTTAAATAGTTAAAGTCCATTGCTATTGATTTATCATTCCAAACGCGTAAGCCCCACTCACTTTAGACCAAGAAACTCCTAGGAGCTGCACGAGAGAAGATAGGAAGTGAAGGAAGAAGCTAAGAATAGTTACCGCCAAGCCATCTTATCAAGCATCCTGGTTAAGTTATTTGCCTCTTCAAAAGATAATTCAGTCCACCTCTTCTCGTTTTCATCGCAATACTGACTGATTTTTTTACGTCTATCCATATACCTAAGAGAATTTATTACCAAATTTTTTTGCCTTAAAGTCATCGAAGAATCCATAAACTTCATAATATACTCCATAGATCATGTCTTCATTTTTCAGTATTCTGTGGCTGTAATCAATCAAAAATCCCGAAAATACTAAAAACATTACACTCTTTGATTGGTATTTAGATGAGTCTCATACTATATATATAGATGTTTTACGATAATATATCTATTGAATGAAGATGTCAAAATATAGTCATATATATTATATAAAAATCCCCTCGGTATCATAATTCAGAATCGATAAAACTAAATCTCATTTAATTTTAAGAAAGTTACATCGAAAAGATGTAGGGGGATGAAAACACGAGGCTGGAAAATATGGCCGTGTCCGTGAGTCATTAATAAAATCTGACAAAACGGGCACATTCACTTTGTTAGATTTTGAGAGAGAGTTTTCTGCTTATGCATTTCAGTAACTTATACCTGTAAAGTCAATTATACCTGATTCCTCAGTTCAAGCACATAAGTCCTAATATGATCTCTTCTTATTTACCCTCATCCCAGCCAGCATGTGACCTCGTCAACCGGAGGGCGGATGGAAAAGTTTCGTGGTTCAACATTAAATTCAAGATTAGCGGAGAAATGTGTGTACTTGATGATAAACCCATATCCCTCAGTTTCTAAAGTGTTGACTTTTATTGTTGGAACTATAAGATGGGCTATGAGACAAAACAAATATTTATATATAGTCACTTCTGGACATAATGCGACATAATTATATTTAAGATAAGTATATTGCGACATAATTATATTTAAGATAAGTATATTAGTTGACTTATGATCCTGGATATGTTTACTACGCATGATATTACTAAGGCAACCATTAATTCCTGCAACAAAAACGAGCAGATTAGACTTCAAGCGTTATCATTAGTAGAAAAATGTTTAAGTTCATCTGAAGTTGCAGAAGCTTTTTCAGTGTACCGTTCAACGGTTTATCGTTGGATAAAGCGTGCTGAAAAAGAAGGTTTTCTCAGCCTTAAATGTAACCGAATTTGCCAGAAGCATACATTTCATAATGTATAAATGGGCTTTGTGCTTATGTTTTCTTCATACAATTCAAAATCTATCTTATGTTTTTCGATTTTTGACATTTTTCATTTTTCCGAAATATTCTGTGCCAATACAATGCGTTTTTCTTAAGAGAATACTGTATTAATTAGTAGAATCTGTTATATTAAGGAATGATGAAACTATAATTTCAAGTATTTCTATTACCGATATTGTCTTTGATGTTTATTTGGGGAAATGGAATTATAGAGCCATTCCCAAAGTGAAAACTTGGAGTTA
>MDTP02000018.1 GCA_001714685.2 Methanosarcina sp. Ant1
AATATTTTTGCAAAATAAGTATTTATAACCTATTTTTTAGCTTCTAAAGCATTTTTGTCACTTTTGGCAAAACCTCAAATATCAAAAACTTTCGGAGTAGTAGTTGCGGATTTTTTCGGGATATTTGCATTTATGGGTTTACAGAAACAAGAACTCCTTCGCCCTTGTTCAACCTTCTCTTCGCTTCTTGTTTAAACAGTGTTATTAAACTATAGTAAACTGACGAATTAATTACCCTTTCAAACACAAATTAAAATTATCTTGTTTAGTTATGAAGTGTTAATTTTTACTGTTAGGACTGCAATTGCTGTATGGCTGGCGCTGATGCTTGTTTATTTTTTTTCCATTACTGTGAACCTTATAGTGAACTCCGTCCCATTATTCCTTTTCAGTTCAAGTTTCCCATCTAACTGGTCTATAAGGGAAGCTACCAGCTGTATGCCAAGACTATCAAGATTTTCCCAATCAAGACTCTCAGGTATACCTATCCCATCATCTGAAACGGTCAGAGTAAAACTGTCACTCCTAAAGTCTTCGTTTGTGCTTTCTTCTATGCCATTTATACAGTCTCTAGTTTTTTCACGGTAAAATTTGATTCGGATTTCTCCTTTATCTCTCCCTGAAAATGCATGTTTGAGGGAATTGGAAACAAGTTCGTTAATGATTATCCCCAGGGGGATTGCAGTATCCATATCAATGAAAAGGCCCTCTTCCAGATCTATATTTAAGCCGACGTAGGTAACTCCAAGCCTGTATGTAAGGAAAAGATTCTCAACGAGTTTCTCAAGGTATAGTGAGAAATTCAGTGTATCGTCTCCTCTGCCTTCATGCAGTTCCTCATGGATAAGTGCAATGGACATTACTCTGTCCTGGCTTTCCCTGAAGGCTTCCAGAACTTCCGAATCCTTAATATCTTTTTTGTTTTTGAACTTTTCAGCCTGAAGATCCAGCAGGGAGGAAATTACCTGAAGGTTATTCTTAATTCTGTGGTGGATTTCCTTTTTACGTGAAATCTCAATATTTGCCAGAGCTTCTTCTGCTCTTTTACTTTCTGTAATATCCTGAACTGTCCCCCTCATTCGAATAGGGGTATTTTTCTCATCAAAAATAACTTCTCCCTGTGAATAAACTATGCGCTCTTCTCCACAAGCTGAAACTATTTTATAATCAATTGCATAGGTTTTTCCTTTTAAAGCTTCCTTAACGGCATTATCA
This sequence comes from Methanosarcina sp. Ant1, assembly GCA_001714685.2. Taxonomy (GTDB): domain Archaea; phylum Halobacteriota; class Methanosarcinia; order Methanosarcinales; family Methanosarcinaceae; genus Methanosarcina. The sequence continues at coordinate 1,216 of MDTP02000018.1, forward strand.
ACATAGTCTCTGTTGTCTGGATGTACATAACTTAAACACGTATTGTAAGTTGTATCAAATTCTTGAGGAGTACGCCCGAAAATACGATACATCTCATTAGACCAATATACTTCCCCGGTTACAATATTTCGATCCCAATTTCCAATATGTGTCATTTTTTGAGCTTCAGCAAGACTTTTTTCGCTTTCTTCCAACAAGTTATAAGCCTTCTCAAGCTCTGATGTACGTTCTTTGACTTTCTCTTCTAAACTGTCGAGTGTTTCTTTCAGTTTAGCTTCTGCTTTTTTGCGTTCGACTACTTGTGCAATCAAAAAAGCCACTGAATTGAGAAAGTAAGTGTCATCTGATGTAAACTTCCTTTTTTTCGTGGAATTAACAACAAGTACTCCAAAGATTTTTCCCATACTGCCGATTACAACACTTGCTCCACTAGCCACACCGTGAGTTTTCAGTATTTTCGGTTTCTCAAAGCGGTTTTCTTCTTCGAAGTCCTCTACTATCACAGGCGTCCTTGAAAGTAAGGTATACCCGGCCTGGGATTCTTTTTCTCCCCCAACAACGTGTTTTCCCACAAACTCAGGCTTCCATCCGACCCCGGCCCTTAAAAGGAATTTTCCGTCGGGCAGGAGTTCCATAATTTTGCAGTACTCCAGTTCAAGGATGCTTGAAATCAACTTTATGCTCTCATCCATGAAGATTTGAAGGCTTTCGTGATCAAGGGCTGTCTTTCCTATCTTATGGAGAACATCATTCTGTTTTTCCTTGATAAGGAGTTTTTCTTCAAGTTCTTTCTGGTCACTTATATCGAACCCATAAATGTTTACGCATTCTTCTTCGGGTAGGGGGTAAAACGTGACCAAGTATACTCTTTTTCCCTCTTTAACTTCCATTTTTTCCGGACTATTCCGAAAAATTACCCTTTGCACGAAATCTACTATAGAGGAAGGCAGTTTTTCTCCGACTCCCACACCCCACTCATGCAATAAGGGTTCACCCGCTTTATTTGAGTAAAGAACCGTCCCATCCTTTTCCACACAGAGCACAGGATTCGGGTTCGTTGCCGGAAATTGTTCCAGTTTTGTTTTCATTCATCCTCTTCATATTCCCTTTCTTTGACGGCAATATGCCTACCTTCAATGACAGTATAAATAGATTAAAATTTAAATTGTATATTTTAATTATTATACTATTTTTTATCTTTGTTCTGATATCTAGGACTATAAACATTTGAGGTGCAAAATTATTTGTTGTTAAATTGCTTAAATATATGCTTTAGACAGTTAAAGGCATAATGCACTATTTTCTCAGTTCAAGCGCGTAAGCCCTATTGATTAATAAACAGAAGGCATTTTTGCATCAAAACCTATAAAGATCTTATTCTTCCAGTGCTAAAAAAACTATAGGGATCTTATTCTTCAAGTACTAACAAGTATCGATTAATGACCTAAGAAGGATCTTTCAGAAAAGTTTTCCTGAAATAGATACATTTTAAAAAATTAAAAGAGGAAAATTAGCAATGAAAGAGAAATAGAGGAAAAATGACTAAAAATTACTTGTATAAACTTAAAAAAGATATAAAAACAAATTCAGTGAACGGGGATTTTTGGAGGAGGTTAAAATATGTTGGATTTAATTATCGTCAATAATATTTGATTTTGAGCGTTACCCGTTCACCAACCCTTTCTGAGGATTAAGTCCTATATATGTATTTTGGTGTGCAAAAATACAAATGCCTTTTTGTGTTAAAAAATCAGCAAGATCTTTTGTTTTAAGAGCTTTTTATCCTTATATGGGAAGTTGAATGAGATGTTACCCATGAGCAAAAAAGCTCAGGTGTTTTTAGGAAGAAGAATTCCCGACAAAAAAGTGGAAAACGATTGATAAAAATATCGCGTGACCTTTTTCTCTATTCATAGTACCTGACAATAGTTTCAATCACTTAAGGTTTTGTTAAAAAGCAATTTATATAATAATCCATATAGAATTATATGGGAGCAAGTGTTCACATGCTTATAGTATTTACCAACAGGTAAGATGTATACATGCCTGGAGATGTTTCAGAAAGTCGGAGCTGAACATATAGCTGACAAGATATTTAAATTAGGGGATTTAATATGAAAGAGGGAACTTATAAAAGAATAATGGTTGCAACTGACGGTTCGAGACCAGCCAGAAAAGCAATTGAGAGTGGAATAGATATTGCGAAACTTAGTGGAGCAAAGATTTACGCCGTATATGTGGTAGTCCCTACGACTCATTCTGCCAGGGACTTCGGCTGGGAAAAGGCTGCCATGGAACATTTCAGGAATGAAGGGAAGAGAGCCACAGGTTTTGTGGAAGAAACCGCTAAAGCTGCAGACATAGAAGTCGAATCCGTGCTTCTAGAAGGACACCCTGCAGACGAAATAGTAAAATTTGCGGAACAAAATGACATCGAAATGATAGTAATGGGTACACTCGGAAAAACGGGACTCGACAGATTCCTGCTTGGGAGTGTTGCCGAAAATGTAGTCAGGCATTCAAAAATACCAGTTCTCGTGGTGAGAGGTGAAAACTCCGAATAAAAAAGTAGAAAAAACTTTTCTAGAAAATCCTCTGAAAAAAGAATTTCGATGAAAATAAAAATAAAAATAAAATATTTAAAAATAAATATATTGGAAAATAGGCTCATAAAGAGCCTTACCCTATTACACTCATGTCCGAAATCCGGATCGAAGGTGTAATTGTGCCTCCGACTTTCCTGACATCTAAGCCTGCACCTGTAATGTGCTTCAAAAGTTCGAAGGCATTACCCGAAATCATAAGAGACTTTATAGGCTTATCAAGAGCTCCGTCCTTGATTGTAAAAGCATTTCTGGCTTCTACTGAAAAGTCCCCAGAAATTGAGTTTGCTGTGTGGGCACCGATGATCGTATTTACGAAAACTCCGGAATGGGTGTCAGCAATAACATCCGTCCGGGGATAATCGACGATGAAATTTCTGAGCCCTACTGAGGGAGGGCTTGTATAGGAAGACCTCGAACCGTTTCCTGTGCTTTTTACGCCTGCTTTTCCTGCGGTATAACTGTCATAAAGATAGGTTTTAAGCACACCTTTCTCAATTACAGTCGTGCGCTGTGAAGGGATACCCTCGTCATCAGAAACTGAAGTCTCAATTCCGGCCTCAACCAGCCCATCATCGTAGATGCAGAGTTCAGGAGCTGCCAGTTCTTCCCCTATCTTATCTATCAGGCCTGATCTTCCTTTCTGAACATTATCCGCGTCAATAGACGGGGCAAGGGCATTTTCAAGGATATCTGAGAAGGCAAAAGGATGGAAAATCACATCAGTCTTTTGAGCTTCGATTTTTATTCCGCCATTAGACTTCAGGGCGAGATCGGATGCGTTTTTTCCCAGGGCAAAGAAGTCAATATCAAGAGAACGAGAAACAGCAAAATCATAGGCTGTTGAAATTTGCCCGTTTACCGTAATAACGTCCACAAAACCGGAAACTGCTGTGGATTCTTCTTCAATCTCTATACCGTTTGTGTTCAGTATAAGCTGTCTGCCCTTTGCTCGAGTAAAGCCTCCTGAGGTTGGACGCGTGCCTGGAAGCTCTTTTGTACCTTCAACAAGGGCCATTGCATAGCCTATACACTCTTCAAGCTCAAGAGTCTCGACTTTTTTATCGAAGATGCCTGAAACAGTGGGATATTTCCCATTAGAAGGGAGTCCCACCCAGTCGGAATCATTTTCCCGGACTCTGGCTTCAGCGACTGCAACCTTTACAGCATTTTCGAGTTCTCGCGCGGAATTCGTGCTGGCAAAGCCAACTGCTCCATTTACTATTGCCCGGATTCCAATGCCTTCCGAAAAAAGATCTTTGGCATTGTCAAGGGAATCCTTTTTAAAATTCACGCCTGTTGAGTGATTTGCAGCGTAATAGATCTCGGCTTCTTCAGCCCCTGCTTTTTCTGCCATCTTGAGGGCTTTTCTTGCAAGCTCATACATCTTCAGGCACCTCCCACAAGGGCTTTTGAGATCGCAATATGAGGAGAACCGTCTGACACAGGCACAAGCTGCCCGGCCTTTCCGCATCTACCTGCAGTCATTTTCAGGTCATTGCCCACCAGAGTTACATGATTGAGTATCTCAAGGATCTTGCCAGAGAGGGAAACGTCCCTTATTAGTTCAGTAAGTTCCCCGTTCTTTATCATATACCCTTTTTCGGCATTGAACTGGAAAATCCCTTCCCCGGTATTCACCTGCCCGCCTCTGGAGCCAATTAGATACATTCCATCCCTGACTTCTTCAAGCATCTCTTCAAATCTCGCATCCCCGTTGTCTATGAAAGTATTGCTCATCCTGACAACTGGCATGGAATATCCTTGAGCCCTGCAGTTCCCAGGAGTCCCCCCGAGTTTGGCAGCCGTTTCTCTGGAATGGAGATAGGAATTAAAAATTCCGTCCCTGATTATTTCTGTTCTTCTTGATTGTGATCCTTCGGCATCAAAAGGATAATACCCAAACTCGTGTAGAGTAGGGTCATCGATGATCGTAATAAGAGGAGATGCGATCTGTTCTCCTATCCTGTTTTCAAGAATGGAATCCCCTTCAAGGACTAGATCGGCTTCAGAAGCATGTCCAACAGCTTCATGGGCAAAGACTCCAGCCAATTCCTGGTTAAGCAGCACAGGCATTTCTCCACCTTTTGGGGTTTTCGCCTTAAGGAGTTCTACTGCAGTGTTTCCTGCTCTGCCTGCAAGCTCCAGAACGTTTTCTGTTTCAAAAAGCTCATAGCCGTATCCAAAGCGGCTTTCCCTACCTGCCTGGTACACACCGTTCTCTGAAGCGACTGCAGAAACGGCAAAACCGACGTTCAGGAGTTCATACGCGCAGTCCAGTCCATCGGAGCTTCTGTACCCGATTTTAAACTCGGATTCCAGGTATATTACTCTTGTACTGCTGACTCCTTCGACCTTTGCACTGGCCTCAATGCTTTTCAAAAGGTCAACTTTCTCCTCGATTGCAACATTTCTCGGATCGATCCTGATTTCAGGGAGATTATCTATTTTTGGAGGATTCACGGCTGCGAGTTCTACGTCTTCTTTGGGAGTGTTCGCATTCATAGAAAAAGCAAGTTTTGAGGCAGCTTCGACCCCGTGTTTAAGGTCAATTTCCCCTTCTACAGCCGTATAGCCCCAGGAACCCCCACACAGAGCCCTTACGCCGGCTCCCCGCGAGAAGTTTCTGGAAATTTCCTCGATCTTTCCGTTATCCAGGATAATAGAGGTGGAACTGCCCTCTATCACCCTGCAGTCATAGAATTTTATGTCCTGCATAATGCTCATAATTAGTTCCTGCACCTAAAAAGAGTCTTAGCCTGCACGGACGCAGGTGAGACTTCAGGAATATCAAAATTGAGTTTTGTAATATTCCTGAGTTTTTCGATAATTGAATTCTTTCTCGGGCCCACAAGACTGTGTTCCATTACCTCCGCGATAGTGGAAACAGGAATGATCTGAATCTTGTCCCTGTATGCCTTTTCGATAAGGACGTCTGCCTCGTTTGCCTTTGGGATGATGACTTTCTTCATACCGGCCTGGGCGGCAGCCTCAATCTTATAGGTAACTCCACCTACAGGCAGAACATCTCCCCTGACTGAGAGGGAACCTGTCATTGCCACAGTCTGGTCCACAGGAATCCTTTCAATTGCAGATATGACGGCTGTAGCAATGGAAACCGATGCACTGTCTCCTTCCACACCTTCATATGTCCCCACAAACTGGATATGGATATCATGTCTGGAGATATCCGTACCTGTCATGTTCTTAATAACGGCAGATACATTCTGCACTGCTTCCTTCGCAATGGTTTTTAGCTTACCTGTTGCTATAATTCGCCCTTCGGCTCCGGAAAGTGCAGGTGTGACTTCGGCTACTATTGGGAGTACAATCCCGGAATCTCCGCCCATGACTGCAAGCCCGTTGACCCTGCCCACAGCAGAACCTTTTCTCAGGAAAGACTCGTATTCCTTACGATGATCCAGGAAGCTGTCTGCAAGCTGCTGCTCGATGGACCTGGCAATTCTCTTTGCCGCAAGCACATTTTCTGCAGTTGTGATTGAAACGCCTTCTGAATGCGCAATGTCACCTGCTACACGGACAAGCCCACCAAGGTCACGGAGCTTTAGAGTAAGATGGCCTTTCCGGCCTGCCCGCCTTCTGGCTTCCCGTATTACTTCCTGCACTGCACCTTCGTCAAAGTGAGGGATGTGCCCGTCCCGGACAACTTCCTGGGCTACAAAACGGACCAGCTTCTTCCGGTTTTCAGGACTATCTTCCATGGAATCCCGCATGTAGACTTCGTAACCGTAACCTTTTATTCTTGACCTGAGCGCAGGGTGCATTTTCTGCACTGCATCCAGGTTCCCTGCAGAGACCATAATGAAATCACAGGGTACCGGCTCGGTTTTTACAAGAGCGCCTGAACTTCTTTCGGACTGCCCGGTAATAGGGTATTCCTTTTCCTGAAGAGCGGTCAGGAGGCTCTGCTGGGATTCCAGCCTGAGTGTGTTGATTTCATCAATGAAGAGCACTCCTTTGTGAGCTTTGTGAATATCTCCAGCTTCTACCCTATCGTGAGCAGGAGTCTCAAGCCCTCCGGACTGGAAGGGGTCATGCCTCACGTCGCCAAGCAGGGCTCCTGCATGGGCTCCGGTTGCATCGATATAAGGTGCGTGCTCTTTATCATAATTCGAAACCGCCAATTTTGGAATCATCATTTCCTCTTTAGGAAGGAACTGGCGGGTTAACATGAGAATCATGATGCCTGCAATGATACCCCAGAGCAATTGGGCAACAAAGTAAGAATAGACGATAATGCCCACTACAAAGAGCATCATGAGCATGTTTCTGGCTTGGGCTTTCTTTCTAGCCTCCATCTTATGAGCCATGACAATTTCTCTGCCCTTTCCGGCAGGAACCTCCCTGATTTTAGGGTTGTTCAGGTCCTCCATGTTGGGATATACAAGAATATCCTTGAGCTCTTCTTTAGGAAGGAGCTCTGCCATTGCTTTTGCTAGCAGGGACTTCCCTGTTCCTGGGGTCCCTATCATCATGATGTGACGTCTCTGGCTGGCTGCCTTTTTTACGACTTCTACGGCATGCTCCTGCCCCAATACCTGGTCGATAAGAAGTTTGGGAACATCTATATTAGAAGTGTTTTCAAATGAAAAGCCGATATTATCATCTTCATCCATATCAAAATTGGGCTCCGGCTTGACCGTAACCTGAGTGGATTCAGAGTCTGCCGTAGCCTGATCGGACTCAGAAGCAGTCATACCCATACCGGACATTTTTTGGTCATTATTATACACCATGGTTAACTCACATATTCGAACGTTATTAATAAACGTTATCTCATTTATATTATATATTTGACGCTTTCGAAAAAATAATAAATTTAGTGACAAAATGATTGGCAAAAAGCGGATATCACAATAACAAATGCCTGATGTTACTGTAACCCCATAATATACTTCGACTAATTATATATACTTACGGTATATAAAATTAACCTGCCTTTGTATATACAATATATAGAAACCTTTTATTATATACTATTTGCTAGTTGTATTTTTGATTTGTGAATTTAGTTATAAAGTTGTGTCTCAAATTAATCACAGGAAGTTTTCAATTCTTTATGCTACATCCTCTATATATACGTTAAGTATCATTCCGAAATCCAGGGCTATTAAAGGAGCTATTAAAGGGGCTATTAAAGGAGCTATTAAAGGAGCTATTAAAGGAGCTATTTATCCTCCCTGTCTGATTTCTCATCCATAAATCGATATCGACAGTTATTTAAAAAAACAAAGGACATTTTTCCCTCATGTCCAGAAGCAAGGTAAAGAATCTTCTCCTTCTGAAGCAGATCCACAGTGCCGTATCCAATATCAAGAAAGGCAGACTGGATAAAGCTCTCGAAACCCTCGATAAAGCTGAGAAATCGGCAAAGAAATCAAAGTCAACTGACGCCCTTTATTATATTCTTTTCACGCGCGGAGGTATTCTTTATTCTGCATCTAAATATGATGATGCCCTCGAAACCTACGGAAAAGCTCTCGAGGCAGGTACAGAACTTCTCAAATCCGATCCTGAAAACCCCGACTACCAGCACTATATGGGCACAACCCTGACTAATACGGGCAACCTTCTTAAAAAGAAAGGCGAAAATGATAAAGCTGCCGAATCTTACACCCGTGCCCGTGAGATCTACATCAGCCTCCTTTCCCAGGACCCAGATAACGCAGTCTTCCGATCATATGCCGGAGACAACCTCAACAACTACGCCACCTTCCTTATGGAAACTGGCTCCTTCGAAGGAGCATGCGAGATACTCAAGGAATCAATCGAGATTTATGGAAAACTCTTCGAAGAAAAACCCGATAATGTAGGCTATCAAGCCGAACTCTCAGTCGCGCTCAGCCAGTTAGGAAGTTGCCTGATGCAGCAGGGCCCGGAAAAAAAAGATGCTGCTAAACAGAACTTTGATAAAGCCCTGGCCATGCAGGAGAACCTGCTCACCCAGCAGCCTGAAAACAAAAAAATTCAAGAAGCCATAGCTTTAACCCGAAACAGACTGGAAGGTCTCGAATAATACAGAGGATGTATCCAAGAATACAGGAAATCCCCTCAGAACACTATCAGGCCTCTAAAAATAGAACGATCGCGTTTCAAATACGCCCGCAACCTCATAAAGTTTAAAGCTTAAAGCTTA
>MDTP02000019.1 GCA_001714685.2 Methanosarcina sp. Ant1
ATCCCAATATATATAGCTCTTTTATTATTTTGGAAATCGGATTATATAATCACTGCTTACGAGTTGGTGAAGTACTGAGATTGATGAAGAGGATGGTTATGTTTTTTAATAATCCCGACATGTTTATAGCAGTTTGACACTTATTCAATATAAAGACAGAAAATAAATCACAAAACGAACCAATTTTCATCAGTTCCGGATGAAATATATGGGACAGAGGCTGTAAAATGAATTCAAGCTTGCTTGATCTGATCTTATTTTCAGAGAAGAGAAAATATTTTCTCCTGCTCCTGAAAGAAGGCCCAAAAAGTATTGAAGAAATCCTTGAAAAGCTTCAGGTGTCCCGAACAGCTCTCCTTCCGCAAATAAAAAAACTGAAAGAAGAAAACCTTGTAATCCATGAAAACGAAATGTATCGGCTCAGCTTGATAGGGGAAATCATTGTAGAAAAGATGCAGCCTCTTCTTGATACACTGGCAGTTTTTGAAAAAAACGAAGATTTCTGGGCAGAAAGGAAACTCACTCCTATCCCCCCAAATCTGACAAAAAGAATAAGTGAGCTTGGAGACTACCTCCTGATAGAACCTGACCTCAGCCATACTTTTGATCTAAACCCTGAGTTTGTAAAACACCTTTCAAATTCAAGCTGCATCCATATATTCCTCTCTTATTTCCACCCTCAGTTTCCTGCTTTTTTCCTTAGCCTTGCCAGAAAGGGCATCAAAATTTCTCTGATCTTGAGTGAAGCCGTAAACTTACGTTTTGAAGAAGATTTCAAAAAAGAGGAAGAAAAATTCCTCAACATGCAGAATACAAGCCTCTTTATCCTGGATAAGAAAAGAATTGAAATCCCTGCGGTTATTTCCTCTACTGACAGAATAATGACACTCGGGCTGTTTAACGAAAACGGAAAGTTTGATAACCAGTATGTAATAAGTTTCGACAGGAAAGCAATAAAATGGGGAGACGATCTGTTCAAATATTACAGAGATATGAGCAGGGAAATCAAAGTTAAGTAAAAGACAAAGTAAACGTGGATTCATAGCAGGAAAATTCGCAGAGCTATGCGACAGGTCACTATAGACATCAGGATGCCAAGTACTTGAATATAAGTTTAAAGGCTATTTTTAAAACATAAAGGCTTTTTCATTCGAGTTTTAAGATAACTCATAAAAATAACTCAGAGGTCACTGAGTTAAGATTACTGAGTTAAGATTACTGAGTTAAGATTACTGAGTTAAGATTACTGAGTTAAGATTACTGAGTTAAGATTGCTGAGTTAACGGGGTTAACTGGGTTAATCTTAAATATTAGGCAAACCTAAACATCGTATCAAATTAGGCTTGCCTAAAAATGAGAGTAGAATATGAAATTGTCACTTATCTGTCCTAAAGGGGAATGCTGCTACGGAAAAAAAGAATGCACTCCGGGAAAAGGATTGCCCAAAATTGTGCTCGTCGGGAGTCCTAATGCGGGCAAAAGCAGCCTTTTAAATACTTTATCCGGAAGCTCTACAGTCGTTTCCAACTATCCGGGGACCTCAGTGGAAGTCAGCCGGGGAAAAGGCAGGATAGGAGACAGGGAATATGAGATTATTGACACACCTGGAATGTATTCCCTTCTCCCGCTGAGTGAAGAAGAAAGGGTCTCACAGCGCCCCCTCTTTAACGAGAAAACCTTCGTCTACCTTCATGTGCTAGATGCTCGAAATCTTAGACGCATGCTTTCTTTCACATTTCAGCTTCTTGAGTCCAGGTTTCCCCTAATCCTTGTCTTTATTATTTTCCCGTTTGCACTCCTTACAAGCTTTATTATAAACACTTTGCTGAGAGTGTTGGGGGTGAGCCTGTGAAATGCCCACTTTGCGGAAATGAATTTGAAAAAGCGAATGCCACGAAATGTACAGGTTGCGGAAAGCTGCACAACTGTAACAAACAGTGCTGTCCGAACTGCGGATATGAAATTGAGAAAGAAGCAAAGATAATGCAGATGATAAGGAGCCTCTTTAAATGATAGCAAATAACTCACATATTTACTTTCAGACTATCACTCTCTGCTCAATGGAGCCTAAGAAACTGGAGAATATCCCACTTGAAACGAAGGACCCAGGGATTTTGCAGAAACTTATGTCAATGGGCATCCTGCCAGATATGCCTGTTACCCTGCTCCGGCGATCCCCTTCATATCTCTTTGAGGTTGATCAAACACGATATGCGGTGGACAGTGAAATAGCAAACCATATCTACGTCAGCTATTGATTCACAGTCCGACAAAGAGGCAAAAAAGAGGGGACGATTATGTCAGGGGCTGGATCTTCTATGAAAGAAGTAGCCCATAAAGTAACAGGACAAGAGGGAAACTAAAAAGGAAATTGAAAAAAGAGTGAAGGGAAATAAAGGGAATTGAAAAAGAAATTGAACAGTTCAAACATGTCTTATAATCATTATTCATTTGTCATCGGTTAACGAATTTTATGCACAACTTCGAATACCACGTGTAGTGATTTTCCGACTTGAATGTTGAGATTTTAGCATAAAAAATAACACTTTCATGCATTTTATCTCTTAACCGAATACAAATGAATCATTATTCTGTTAATCTTGCAACTAAAACAAAGTATCTCATATTGATTTCTCCCAGCCCTGTCCAAAATCTACCAGGGGCCGAACCTCGTAAATCTCGAAGGTCATCGCAGCGTATATCATCTTTGCGCCTTCCTCACCAACGAAATTTGCAGCCTGGCTTCTGATCATTTCTAGCATTTCTCCTGACGTCTTATACTCCTTCATCTTCATATAAACCCTGATCCCCTTCCAGTCCATGACTGAACTTCCAGGCTCCATATTCATGTTCTCTTCTTTTGGAGAATCCGAACACCTCTCTATGATTATGTACACAGCATTTGGATTTTCCAAAAGGTTTGCGAAGGTACGGTTTTTAGCTGTTGCCACTAAAACGGTTTTTTCATCGATCATATGAGGTGAGCCGAAGACTGCTGAATCGACCTGTCCATCATTACTAGACGTGCTCAGGACGCCGAGCCTGGGCCCTTTGTTAAAGTACTCCATTAAGTTTGCTGGCATATTCTATCTCCTTTGAAGTTAGTATTGTCATTCTTCCTTTAAAAAGGAGGCTATTCAGAGGCTGTGCTGTCTAAAATAGGAGAGAAATGCATGATTTAAAGGCAGCGTAGTTTATACAGCCCTTAATTCTTACAATCACAGTAGTTTCGCTACTATGATTTTGAGATATACGACGGTTGTAGTAACGTCATGTAATAAGTTTCCGTATTTCTCTACATTGATAATAAAATTCTTTATTTGAGTTTAGATGGAATATAACTGGTAAATAATTATTTATATGTCTGGGTACATTTATAATGAAATTACAATAAAGGGTGGGGAATAAAAAATGGATAATATAGAATGTAAAAATAAACTATCAAAGTGGTTCTTAATTTTTACAGTATTTTTACTTATTCTGAAGTTAGTTATGGGTATCGATCTTGTTACTTCATTCTTTATATCAGCCTTTATATCCTCAATTATAATAGTCTTCATTTCTTTACGAGGTCCCACCTACAACTAGAGTGATACAATCTTAAAAGGGCACGCTTTCACGCCGATGTACTCATTCACGCTGTAAGCATCACTCGCCCCTTTTCAAATGTTAAAATCGGAATCTAAACGGTGGCTATTTCTCTCCTCGCAAAGCCGTATTTTCACTTCCGGGCTTTTCAGCTGTTTTCTATAATTTAGTCTTCTTTGAGGAGTGGGCCCACTTGAAGATTTTTCAAATTCCTTCAGGTTCATCGGATCCCTTCTGGGCTTTTTTGAATTCTCCAACATAACTTCCTATGGACCTGGCCAGTTCTGGAATTTTGTTTGCCCCAAAAAGAAGCATAACTACTGCGAAAATCATTACAAGTTCTTCTGTGTCTATCATTGCTTATAGACCTCGAGTAGTTTTAATGTAGATATTTCAGTTCAAAACTAAAATTATCTACAGATTATGCGTTTATTTTGGAATCGAAGCACTAGGATAAGGAATTCTTTTATTTTGTTCTGACACTAATGAACAATCTGGTTACACGGAGTATTTAATTTTAAGACACGCTCTTAGATATTGTGATATAATTAGATGCAGTTTTAGTGTTACTGCCGGCTGCATTTTTTACCGTTAAGCTGACAGTGTACTTTCCGACTTTAGCGTATTTATTTACAGGGTTTTTGGATATTGAAGTGCTTTTATCGCCAAAGTTCCAAGACCTGAAAGTGGGTGATTTTGTACTGTTTTCAGTAAATATCACTGTTAGAGATGCTTTCCCAGATGTCCTGGATGCAGAGAATGCAACAACCGGGAGGTAACTAAGGGTACCCATGTAGATATCGTACCTCCATTGCGCTCATCGGCCCACACTATCCTATCCTCGTAGATAGCAGGGCATCCTGTTTTTCAATCAGAACCTGAGAAGGATGGAATGGAGTTACTTATAATTTTATAAAGCGACTACATATAATATATTCTACAATATATGTATATTCTGAAAATATGAATGGAAATTCATACCTGAAAACATAGTTATGCGGATATTAAAAAGAAGGGAGTTGAGAGTATAGTAGACAAGATGACATCCCGGGAAAGGGTTATCGCAATGATCAACCGAAAACCTGTGGACCGGATTCCGGTAATTACAGGGTCTGCCATGGTTGTGGAATACATCCAGAAGATTGGAGGGGTATGGCCTGAATACCACAGAAATGCTGAAATGATGGTAAACGCCGTAAGCATGATGCATACGGATGCAGGAACTGACAACATTGTCATACCATTCGGTATGTTTATAGAGTCTATCGCCCTCGGGCTTGATGTGAAGATGGGAGCACTCGACATACAGCCTTCAGTCAGGAGTTCCTTTAAAGAGCCAACAGATGTAAAATACGAAAACTTCCTTGAAGATCCTTATGTCCGAACAACAATCGAAGCCATAAAACTTGCAAAGGAAAGGTTCCCTGACGCAGCGATCTGTCCTTTTCTTGTGGCCCCGGTAACCCTGGCAGGAGACTTGATGGGAGCTGAGAACCTTGCGCGACTCAGCCTGAAATGCCTGAAAAAGGAAGAACATATGGAAAAGATGAAGAAATGGATATCAGTTGCCCTTGAAATAAATAAGATTTATGCCCGAGCCTGTATAGAAGCAGGGGCGGATATACTGTATTACTCGGATGCTTCCGCATCTCCGAACCTCGTTATGCCCGATTTTTATTACAAAGTGGGAGTTCCGGCTGAAAAAGAACTTGGAGATTTCATCCATAGCCTCGGCTGCCCCTGGGAGCTTCATATCTGCGGGAACGCAGTGCCGATCCTTGAAGGCATGGCATCTACGGGTGCAGACTTCCTGAGCATCGAACAGGCTGTGGGCATGAAAGAAGCTGTCAGAATTGCAGGAAACGTTCCTGTTGTCGGAAATGTGACCCCAAACCTGATGATAGACGGAACCGAAGAACAAATAATAAGTGACGTTAGAAAAGGCCTGGACGGCGGAGCAAAAGCAAGCATGCTCGGGTGCGGAACTCCACCAAGCAGTACCTCAGACAGGCTCAAGATATGGGTTAAAGCCGTAAGAGACTGGTCAGCCGAGAATCTGTAAATTGGCCAGAAGTACCCTATCAGTAGCTATCGATTTCACTACGAACAATATCTTTGGCATACGGGATCTAATGATGAAGCTTTACCTTGTAACGTGACGTAGCCAAGGTACTATCTCTTCCAATGAAACGCAGGCTTTAACAAAATAGTAAAAGCCTTGGAAGGGATTTTTCAGGCGCAACTGGAGTTTCTTTTGCCTAAAGGCCCCACAACCTAGTCCTAATCAATGGCACAAGATGCGTATAAGCACCAAAACACTGTTACTCAAAGAGCATCATTTGCCCCCAATAGATCAAAAACCCCGAAAATAATGAAATGCCTCATAAATGTGAATAGAGATGAATGGATGATTTCAGTAGTCATTTTGACGTTAACAGATTCCTCAACCTAATACAGATGAATTGTATTCATTGGTCATCGGTTAAGGAGTTATTTCCTTCTCTCCTGACTCTTTTTTGGATCCGACCCCATCATTTCTTATTCAAACCATTCCTCTCTAAACCTTTCTCTGTTTACATGTGGATCCAATGCTTGACTTTTATATACACTCATTGTAGTTTCAAAAGTTCTTTGAATTCCACATCTATGAAGAATTACTGTCAACAAATCTGCTGCCTTCTGTACGAATATTTTACTCCAACGCAACTGTGTATATCTAGCCATTTTTTTGGAATTAGTTGTTGAGTTTTTGACCAGATAATAAATTCGTCTGCCAACTATTAGCGTCAGCATTGCCGTCCAGATAAGAGCCTCAATAATCTGCACATTCTTTGTTTCAAGGACTTCCAGGGCGTATCTGCTTTTCAACTCCTTAAACAACAGTTCGATGTCCCATCTTGTTCCATATAATTTTGCAATGTTTTTTGCATTCAAAACATCTTTCTGAATATTTGTGATATATTTATGGTGCTTTTCCTCTTCATCATTATATACCGCAACAAGACGTACAAGCATTTCATCCTTTTTTTGCTTTCCTTTATACTTCCTTCTTTTGAATGCTATTTTTACAACTGCGTCAACATCTTTTCCAGAAAGTTGCTGAATGCATTCACTGATAGGTTTCCCCATGAACTCTTTATACTTTGTTTTAGGTATTCCTTACTCTATTGAGACAACAATGGGATCCATATTCTTTTTAATTCTCGAAACAAAATATCCTCCATTTTCCTCAACCCTTGCAAACATTTGATTTTTGTAAAAGCCAAGATCAACAAGAAGAATACGGTCTTTGATCCAGGGACCTATTCTTAATGTTTTTATCTCAGCTGTTTTTTCGGAATACAGAGCAATTGTTTTAGGTCCGTTAGCAACTGCACTCACCATAACTCCCACTTTTAAACCTGCAGCTACTGTTCTTGATCTTGCTGCAGGAAACTTGGCTGCTAAAGAGGAGTGAAGACGGACAATTGTGCTGTCCTGAATTAGGACATCCTGGAATTTTTCGAGTTTCTTGCTGAGTTTTCTACCAGGTTCTTTTGCAAGTTCTTCGATACCATGAATCACACATTGATGAAGAAACTCGACAAGTTCGGGGGTAAAGCGATCGTATCAGCTGCTGTCACTTATCGAGATATTTGCTTCTATTTCATACAGACGTTTTAAACTTGCAATTGTACGCTGGTTATGGACACAAAAACCAAGAGTTAAGACCCAAAAAATTACTTCGGGTTTAATTTTACGTTCACGTTTTATAAAACATGTTTTGATGGCAAGTTTCCTTAACCACATTTCAGGGAAAATATTACGGATCGTGTTTTCAAGAGTAGGAGGCGACTGAAATACCATTGGACAAATATAATATATTTGAGTAATATAAAATCAGTGGCAAGAATGACAGTTTAAACCTTAACCGATGACCAATGGAGGGCTGTTAAGGTCTACGTATTTATTGCAGCACTTGTATTACTTGGCGATGGTTTCAAGCCAATCATATTCGAATACTTAATAGAAGTGCCATCAGTGGCACTCTACTGGATTAATATGGCTTCGGCTGTTCTGGATAATGCTACTCTAGCAGCTGCCGAAATAGGACCTGTGCTTAGCGAATTCCAAATTAAGAGTGTAATCATGGGGCTTTTAATATCAGGCGGAATGCTGATACCGGGGAATATTCCTAATATCATTTCTGCAAGCAAATTAGGCATAACCAGCAAGGAGTGGGCAAGACTTGGAGTACCTCTTGGACTTGTCTCAATGGGTATCTATTTCGTCATATTGTTCGTGTTTAAGATCTAACATTTTGAAATTTATCCTATTTGGCATGAAAGTACGTGAAGATTTTATTCCTCACGTGCTCTCTCTTTCCTCTTTTCCCATAATTGCAAATATTCCACTAATAATTGTTATCCGTTCATCAACCGAGAATATTTCCGTCTCAACGATCTTCCTTTTTTGAACTTCTCCCTTTTGATATCCTGTTTCGTCTTCGTACATCTCATCATTTGTGATAAGATGCCATATTATTGTTGCAATTTTCCTTGCTAGGGCAATAATTGCCTTTGCATGTCCAATTGACTTCTTTTTTCTGTTAAAAAACTCTTTTAACTTGCTATTTTTCTTTCTTGCTGCTGCCTGAGCAATCTGTGTCAGAATCCACCTTGCTACCTTTGATCCTCTCTTTGTGATTCTCCCATTGTGGTATTTATCCGCAGATTGATACACATTTGGGACCAGTCCTAGCCATGAAGCCAGTTTATCTCCTGAAGAAAAATCATTAAAATCATTTATTTCAGCAATTAGAGTTGCCGCACCAATTTCTCCAATTCCTGGAACAGACATTAAAATTTCCATTTCCTTGTTACGCTTTTTATAAGCATAGTTGAAAATTTCTTTTTCCAAAGTTTCGATTTCTTCGTCAAGATGCTTTATAAGATTCAGACATATCTGAAGTCTGTTTGCAGCACTCTGGGAGATTTCTCTATCCAGAACCTCCCTTATCTGAACAGCTTTTTTCCTGACATTTGGAGAAAGTGATTCTATAATCTGGTCAACATTTTTTCCTGAAGATATTCCTGATAGAATTGCCCTCCCATTTTTCCCAAAAATGTCTGTCAGTACATCATTTAGATGGAACATTTCAGACGAAAGAATAGCATGAGCTTCATTTTTTATATCTGTTCTTTTTCTAACCAGAGTTAATCTAAGTCGGACGTATGATCTATATTCCCTGTGATTCTTCGGAAAAACTCTTGATGGTTGAACCATTTTATTCAGTGCAAGTTTTGCAATGAATTCTGAATCGATCTTATCTGTCTTTTTATGTGTAAATGCCTTCATATCTCGCGCATTTCCAACTATAACAGGTAGATGATTTATTAGTGAATCATATATAGGAACCCAAAAGTCACTTGTTGATTCACATGCAACAACATCACATTTTTCTGATGTTACCCAATTTTTAAGGTTTAAAATTCCATCATCATCTCTATCAAAACGCTGCAGCTGCTTTTCGCCTGATCTGCTGAGAATAGTAGCGATCAGAAAACGTTTATGAATATCTAAACCGCAA
Organism: Methanosarcina sp. Ant1; assembly: GCA_001714685.2. GTDB lineage: Archaea > Halobacteriota > Methanosarcinia > Methanosarcinales > Methanosarcinaceae > Methanosarcina. The sequence continues at coordinate 9,158 of MDTP02000019.1, forward strand.
GATTTGTTTATTTCTCCTTCCAATTTACATTACTCCATCATTTTAATGGACAGTAGAATTACCTCAAAGGCAATTTGGCATCCGTGATCAAAAGTCACATTTGAGCCTTCGATGGCAATTCACTGATTAGTTTTTTGACGGTTTCGTAGAACCAAATAGAAGACAACCTTACTGTCCTAGAGAATGATGGAGTTAAATTACAAAAAAGGTAACGAAAAAAACTTTCATTTTTTGAGCATGTTATTCGAAGAATATCATGTGCGTTTTTTATATAAGATTCTCCAATCCGGAAAGGTCATTGTTATCGAAATAAGGCATTTTTAGTGCAGGTCTGTAGCTGCTAGGCTCACAATTTTAGTAAAAAAGGATAGAAAAGGATATTATTACTCTTTTTCTAACTTGTTTTTCTGTGCTGTCTTAAAATGGGTCGTGTCCCCGAGTTATTGATCAATTCTGAAAAACGAGTATAACCCCTACATTTCAGGGAAACAAAGAGAGATTCTTGTGCTCTCTGTTTTCAGTAACTCGGGAACACGACAGGTTTTTGAATAATCTGTAATAATAGTAGATCTCATGCACTTGAAATTAGAAGAACATAAATTTAATCATAATCATCAACTTCATCGTCACCTGGTTTTAAAGTGCTTTTAGTCCCTGTCAATTCATAGAATTCGTGAAGCTTAGCCTGGAGTAGCTTTTTGTCCGGCAGTTGAGTCTGGTACTCAGCAACCAATGCAGGAGAGAGCGACCGACTCAAAGCATACTCAACAACCTCGTTGTCCTTGCTGGCGCAGAGCAGCAAGCCAATTGATGGGCCCTCATGAGACTTACGGATATCTCGATCAAGAGCTTCAAGGTAGAAGTCCAGCTTTCCAAGATGCTCCGGCTGGAACTCTCCTATCTTCAGCTCAATAGCTACCAGACAATTTAACCCCCGGTGAAAGAACAACATATCAAGAGCAAAATCTCTGCTACCTACTTGAAGTGGTATTTCACTACCTATAAAGCAGAAGTCATGGCCCAGTTCTGTCAAGAAGCGACGTAAATTGTTCAACAGGCTTTTATGTAGATCAGCTTCTTGATGAATCTCTGGTAGTTCAAGAAATTCGATGATATAGGCATCTCGAAAAACTGTCTCTGCGTTAGGATGCATTTCTTTCAACGCTGATGAGAGTTTTGGTGGATTCAATATAGCTCGCTCAAATAAGGCGCTGTCAATCTGTCGGGCTACTTCCCTAACTGGCCAGCGGTGCTGTGTGGCCATACGCAGGTAAAATTCACGTTCCTCTGGTCTTTTGGTCTTGCTAATGATGTGTAGGTTTGAGGACCAAGGTAATTCTCTCAACAGCGTTGAGAGTTTTGGATAATCTTGATAGGTCTCAAAGAACTGACGCATTCTCCAGAGATTCTGTTGCGAAAATCCCTTTACACCGGGATTCTGCGCTTGGATATATGATGCAAGCGCCCCGACAGTACCCTTTCCCCAACCGTCAGTGCTGATTCTGTGGCTAATGACTTCTCCAACCTGCCAATAAAGATCAATAAGAGTAATATTAACCGAAGCTAATGCCGTTTGGCGAGCGGATTGGATTAAAGTTACAATTTCAGTAAAAGCCTGCTTATTAGGTTCAGAGGAGATGTCATCAGTTTTCTGGTGGTTTTCTCTTTTTCTTTTGGACGATTTCATCGAGGAGCCTCTGTTTTTAGAGATAGTTTTCAGTAAAGTCATAGTTTACGTTAGTATCAAGGCAATTGAACTATATTACATAGTATTTGAATAGCTTCTTGTTGCACTAAAATACAATTTACTCACTTTCTAAAGGCAGTGTCTCGAAAGTTCTGTAAATCCTAAATAACTTTGTATCCCCTTCTGCCAAATCACTCTGTATCCTCCACATTGCTCACAATTATGTATACTCCATTCTTTCTAACCATCGTATTATTGTTTTTGTGAGCCATATACACTTTTGACAATCCTCTAACTGTTGTCTTTTTTAAGCCAGCGTTTTGTGCGATATCTGAATATAACGCACCTGTCAGCGCTTCGAATGGTCGAAACTTTCGGATTTTATCTTTTGCGGATTCACTCAAAGGCAGATTTTCGAGCTCAGCACCGTTCAACACTTCCTGGTACGCAAGAAAAAGACTCCTCATTTTAAAATCCCCCATTCTGTAAGTCTCTTCTTAATGTCCCTTAGCTCATAGTCTGTAAAAGAAAGGCTTTGGTAGTGCTTGAGAGATGTTACAGGGTCATGACCTTGCCTGGAATATATTTCAATCTCTGGGATTCCAGTCTTTAGCATCCAGCTCTCGATGGTTTTTCTTGGAGTTTTCGGTCCTACTTTTGGGTTTATGCCTGCTTTCTCTGACCACCTAGCTAAATCTTTGTTCCATGAAGATCTATAAGGCGGTTTCTTGCCATTAAGGAAATGAGAAAACACATAGGAGAAAGTTGTAGGCAATTTATCAATAGTCCTTTTAGGTAGCTTTTGCTTTTCCTTTTTCTGTGCTTCTTTAGGTAATATGATCTGATTTCTTTCTTTGTAGTACCATTGAGGATTTTCATAGAGCCTTTGAAGCTCGATGTATCTAAGGCCTGTAATCGTGTTAATCTCAAAAATAGCTTTCATTGATTCAGGAATAGCAGTTATAAACCTATCATATTCTTCTACAGTTAGGATCTTGGTTCCATCTGCAGTAACTAATCCATTTTCCATGAAAAATATAATAGCTACAAAATATTAAAAGGTAGCTATTTTTGGCTTATATGTTAGTTATTAGCCCTAAAAATTAGCTAAAAATCAAAGAAATAGCTACCTTTTATCATAAAGGTAGCTATACTTCATTATTAGTCAGTTCGAGATGGTCTTAAAAGGGTTATGTTGCAAAAATAATATTTCCGCAGTTTGAGACTATAATTTTTACCTTTATATGGCATTTTCCAGGTGATGAGAATGGTTAACTGTCCTAATTGTGAAGGTTTACACTTATTTTGCAACAAAACCAGATTTTTTGCACCAGAACCAGATCTCATTCCTCCTCTTTTCGTTGCATATCACTAATAAGTGCTTCCAAATTACTTCTTATAATTACAGTTTTTGGATGTTCTGGCCCCAGCACATTTTCACGAATGTCACATGCCCTTTGATAAAGTGGGAGTGCTTTCTCGTAATCTCCCATTTGATGATAGAGTCCTGCGAGGTTGTTTAGGGTTGTTGCAACGTCTGGGTGCTTTGGCCCAAGCGTATTTTCGCTAATTTCAAGTGCTCTTTGATAAAGTGGGAGTGCTTTCTCGTAATCTCCTATTTGATGATAGAGTCCTGCGAGATTGTTTAGTGAATTTGCAATGTCTAGGTGTTCTGGCCCCAGTACATTTTCACGAATGTCACATGCCCTTTGATAAAGTGGAAGTGCTTTCTCGTAATCTCCTATTTGATGATAGAGTCCTGCGAGATTGTTTAGGATTGTTGCAACATTGGGATGTTTTGGTTCCATTACATTTTCAGTTATTTCAAGTGCCCTTTGATAAAGTGAGATTGCTTTCTCATAATCTCCTATTTGATGATAGAGTTCTGCGAGATTGTTTAGGGTTGTTGCAACATCGGGGTGTTTTGGCCCCAGCATATTTTCACGAATGTCAAGTGCCCTATTAAAAAGTGGGAGTGCTTTCTCGTAAGCTCCCATCTGACGATAGAGTCCTGCGAGATTGTTTAGTGAATTTGCAATGTCTGGGTGTTTTGGTCCCAGCACATTTTCACGAATGTCAAGTGCCCTTTGATAAAATAAGAGTGCTTTCTCGTAATTTCCCATCTGACTATAGAGTCCTGCTAGATTGTTTAGTGAAGTTGCAACATCGGGGTGTTTCGGTCCTAGCACATTTTCACGAATGTCAAGTGCCCTATTATAAAGTGAGATTGCTTTCTTGTAATTTCCCATACTATTATAAAATCCTGCTAGATTATTTAGTGAAGTTGCAACATCTGGGTGTTTTGGCCCCATTACATATTCACGAATGTCAAGTGCCCTTTGATAAAGTGGGAGTGCTTTCTCGTAATCTCCCATGCTTTTATAAAGTCCAGCTAGATTGTTTAGAGTTGTTGCAACGTTTGGGTTTTTTGGCCCCAGCACATTTTCGCTAATGTCAAGTGCCCTTTGATAAAGTGGGAGTGCTTTCTCGTAATTTCCCCTGCTTTTATAAAGTCCTGCGAGGTTGTTTAGGGTTGTTGCAACGTCTGGGTGCTTTGGCCCAAGCGTATTTTCGCTAATTTCAAGTGCTCTTTGATAAAGTGGGAGTGCTTTCTCGTAATCTCCTATTTGATGATAGAGTCCTGCGAGATTGTTTAGGGTTGTTGCAACGTCTGGGTGCTTTGGCCCAAGCGTATTTTCGCTAATTTCAAGTGCTCTTTGATAAAGTGGGAGTGCTTTCTCGTAATCTCCCATTTTTTCGTAAAGTTCAGCGAGATTATTTGAAATTATTGCGAAGTCTTTGTCTTTTTGCCCCACTACATTTTCAATTATTTTACGTGCTTGCAGATAGTATTTTAGAGATCTACTGTAATCTCCTATCTGACAATAAGCATTCCCGAGACCAGCAAGGCTAATTCCTTCACTCCGATAATCTCTAACTTCTCTCGATATTTCAAGCGCTTGATTATATAAGTTAATAGCTTCTTTTGCATTTCCCTCAAGTATTAAGAGCTTACCTAAATCTGGCATAATATTTTTATTTCTTATATTGTCTATATTTCTTTTCGAAATGTCAAAAAATAAATCTTGATTTTGATTTGATTTCTGCCAAGGAGCGGTAAATTTGGTCAACCAGTCTGTAAAAATTCTATAACTTTTAGATAGTGAAAATCTATCTGCAGTCTCTTCTATTTTTACAGCTATCTCTTCTCCATAGGCAAAATCGGGACTTTGCTGGATTTGAACTTCTTCAAAATAATCATTAATATTGCATTCGTGAAGACCGTACACTTCTTTAAAAAGTTTTTCAAACATTGGCTGATAACCTTCAATGTCTTTTTTTGGGGCTCCAAAGCGCCATTCTGTTCGAAGATCATCTCTTGAAGATTCTATACGTGAGGGTAGAGGATAAACTAAAAGAGGACGTAAATCTTCAGACCTTTTCCGATAACTTATAGCTTGTCGAACGATTTCGAGCATTCCTCCATAGTTTTGCCTATTTGGTGTGAATACTACTACCAATTTTTGTGGCATTATGGAAGTACATATTCCACTGATGTCAGTATATCCTGTACGAGAATCGATAAGTACATATTTGTAGCGTCTACGCAGATTTTCAGCGAGTAAAGAAAACAAATAAGGTGATCTATTATGCAAATTTTCCCAATTAAAGGTATTTACCCTAAAAGAATAACGATCATCAAAACAGCCAGCTTTAAGTAAACTAAGATTGGGAATATCAGTTTTAATTACATACTTTTCAAGATCAATACTTTCTATAAGGTCATATGCACTCTTTTCAGCTTTTTCTATTGAATCACAATTCTCATTTGGTATGTGAGACTCGAGTTCTTCAAATAGATCAATAAGTCCTGGACGTTTTGACAACTCTTCTTTGCATTCAATTAGTTTTTTTGATATTTCTGTAAATTTGTCATGAAAGAATCGATGAAGACCAGGAGCTTCTAGATCCCAATCGATCATTAAAACACTACCCTCTGCATCATTTTCCGCAAGAATACAAGCAACGTTACTTAATGCCATCGATCGGCCAGCACCGCCTTTATATGAATAAAAGGTCACTATTTCACCAGGCATGTTTGATGGCATTTATCACACCTCTCTTCCAGGAAAGGGAGGAAATGAATTACTTGACTTTTCTCCCCAAGATTCTGATTCTATTTCTCTTTCAGAGGGAAGCTTAAATGAATCACATTCACAAGGATTTATATTCTGCTCTTTAAATAATTTAGAAAATCGATGGATAATTTTCGCTATTTTTTCTATTTCAGGTTCGTACTTAGGATTACGTTTTATTTCTAGGGTTGAGAGTGCAAAATCTCTAAAATCATAATAATGTATGCAATCTCTAATTCTAGGAGGGATGTCTGATTCGTCACCACGAAAAATAATAGGGATGATCATACCCATATTGTTTGATTTATCAGCCAGTAATTCTAAACGTTTTTTTTCCAAACGTTCCATTGCAATATACTCACGCAAACAGTAGGAATGAGATTTGTATCTGGGGGTAAAGATAACTATCATACAGGTGCTCTGACAAATAGCTTGCGCCAACTCCTCATTATAGTGATAACCTGGCCCCAACCTCTCATCAATATACACTTCCTGATCACTATAGGACTCTATACTACATTGAAGAGCTTCTTTGATTTGTTCAATAAACGCGTTCACTAAATCATATTGACCGTGACAATAGCTTATAAAGCATGAGTATTTGAATGGCATCATATCACTTCTTCAGGAGTTGAATATAATATAAGTTACTTATTCAAATAATTAGCTAAATATGAATTTATCGAGACTCGAAGGTTAAGTATTTTTTTTCAGCTCCATAAAACTAGTGTACCGATTCCAAAATTAATCCGCTATTGAATGAAGAATTAATTGATCTATGGATGCATTTAAAAGTTCAGGTTTGTAAGCGTATTTTGGAATCGAAGCACTAGAAGTGACCATCCCTCATAGACTTGATGTACCTTACAGAACTTTTGCTACACTACCTTTTACAGAACTTTCGATACCTTACCAGGTAAAAACCTATGCATATTCTAAAAGTTATAGATTTTCTAAAAAATTATAAATTGCTCCCAGTATGTGGAACTGACATAACTTTATAAAAAGTCGTAATACTAAAAATGTTATTTTTATTCTATCGTATGATTATTATAATGAATATTACCATTTCAATACAGATTTTTCCACAATTGCCTATGTGTTTGTTTTCTCGATCATTCCATAGTATATAGGAATATACTTGTTTCTTTCTGTTAATAGACCATTAAACGCAAAAAAAGATTAAGGAACACATAGCAAACAGAAAAAGCAATATAGAGAGGCTTAATTTTATGTGTCTTGATTTCGTCAAAAAATGCTTAAAAATATGCCCACTTCTCTGTAATTTTTCAGGAAGTTGTTAAGGGATTTTTGCAGAATTCGTATGTATGTCTTTTTTACATTATAAATAAAATAAGCAAAAAGAAAGATTATTTAACATCTGTAAATATAAAGATGAATATATAAAAAGATAATTATAAATAGACATCCTGTACAAGTAATATCTAAAAACGAAGATGCCGGCAGCATCAACCCGCCGGCGTCGATTTTGATGCACGCTTCAAAAGGAGTCTAGACAATGAGCGATGAATGGTATTCGATAGGAAAAGATATTCAGGAAATCAAGAGCCAGCTAAATGAGCTGACGAGCTCACAGAAGACATTTGGTCCGCTAGGGATAGGGATAAAGCATAAAACCCACTTGGATGTCTCGAACTACACTCAGAGGGACCTTTGGATCATGATTTCTGGTGACGCGAATCCCTCTGTCGGTCCGCAACAAGTGAATAACGGCAATTCTATTGGTGCGGATTCAGGTAAAATTGAATTCGGAAACAAAGCGAAATTCCACGTCGACATTTGGCGAAACGCAAATGGACAACAAGGTTCGTATATTGGCGGCTACGATACTGGCGTTCGTTTTAATGCTCTTGGGTATTCGGATCTTGACAACCTTTTGATTGTAACGATCGGCGGGACGACGTATCTGCAGGCCATATCCACACGCGACGTGGGTGCGTTGCTTGCACAGCTCCTGCTTGGTGATTAAGAGTTTCTAACGACACTCCTTCCTTGCAGTAGGAGTCTTTTTAATTTTTTCTAGTCCTGCTTAAATTTGAAAGAAATATAAAATTCTATTAATTTTTATAGTTCCGTTCAACTGCAATCACTCAAGAGAAAAATACAAGGGAAAATTAACTAATTAAGTTCTTCCGATACCGATTATATGTTTTTCTTGATTCTTCTTGATTCTCTTTTCTGGAAAAGTCAACCGATACTGAAAAGACTTATTTTAGAGCTGGTTTTGGCGCGGATCGGAGCGCAACCTGGGAGCTGTCGAGCTGAAAAAGTGACCGGATCAGGACGAAGAGAATCTTTAAAAAATCGATATTAAAAGCCCCTTTGAATATTCAAAATAAGCAAGCGGCGACATGATTACATAAGGAAATTTTTATAAATGAGAGCTGTCTAATTAGGTATAAAGAAATTGAAAATAGCAGGAAGTAGCCCCCGGATGTTAGCCGCATCCGAGAGCCGAAAAACTCAGAACCGCTTGATTTCTCCATTAAAGGTTCTTTAACCCTTATAGGCCCAATACCAGCATAGATGTCACCAGGTGCAAAGTAGATGGTACCAAAATTAAACCAGCTCTCTTACACTTGTTTTCAACCGCAAAAAACCAGGATTTTCTGAATATCTCAGTCTGAATTCTTCTTCTTTCATGAAGATTTTACCAGATAGCATTGGCCTACTTTGCAGGTAGTGACAGTTTAGCTGGTACTACCACAATGTAAGAATATAAAAGATCTTCAGTTCGTACTTGTTATAAAAAATAACGGAATAGATTTTCCAAAGGAAATTGACTTCAAAAATACAGATACTCTTGGGCTTCAGCTTGTAAACATACTTGTTGAACAAATAGAAGGTTGTATAGAGCTTAAAAAAAATAAAGGTACAGAATTTATCATTTGGTTTGACAATGTAAAAACATGAGTTAATCAATCTGATTAAGTAATAGCTAAATAATAGCTTCATGTTTTTACTTTTGGAATTGCTTTAAAATCCGAACGTTTTCTTATATTTGGTTAGTATTCACTACAAGGTTTTACCTTAAAACATTGTAGTAATCTATTTTTGAGAACATTAAAATAACTCTAAAACCCGTATTTCAAACGATTTACTACAATCTTTTAATATTTCATTGTACTATATACTATCGTGGAAATTTCAGAAAATGGTTTAGTTACATCAGATGGAACTAAAGTACTGACGGTAGAAGAGTTTGACAGGTTAAAAAACTCGATCCATAAAACAGCAAAAGCACTGTTTGAATTGAATTTGATTACAGGGCTAAGATATGTAGAGGTCCAAAGATTGTACGAAAATCCAACATGGTACCATGAAATCAGGAATCAAATTATTCTCCCAAAAGAGGCACAACGAAAGGTAAAACAGAAGCAGATTAAACGGACAATAGATAAATTACCTTCAACTTTCCCGTATATCTTTAATGCTTTTCTCGAAGGCCGGAAGCCTCCAGAGTCTTCAGCATGGAATAGAGACTTGGCAAGATGGAGCAAGATTGCAGGTATTAACCCAAAAGCAGGACCAAAGACTCCCAGGAAAACAATTGAGTCATGGATGCTAAAGGCCGGGATCCCAGAAATTGAAATTTATTCCAGACAAGGGCATGATCCAATAACATCTCTTAAACACTATCAAAGTCTTTCTTTTACAGACTATGAGCTTAGAGACATTAAGAAAAGGCTGGTAGAATGGGGAATTCTAAATAATTGAAATTTAGTGCATTATGCTTTCTTGATGACGTTTTATAATTTATACGTTAACCTAAATAATAGTCGCTTGATTTTTCCTCTTTTTTTTTGATGATATATTTTGTTTTCTTCAGCATTCTAGATCATGTGTGAATATGGAAAATGTGTCTGATTACATAACACTCAAACAGAAAAAAAACGTAAGAAACACATAGGCACTTTTCTCGGTGCTTATTGATGTCGATTTTGAGTCTTAAAAGATGCCATGAAAATAAAAACATAAATGTCATTTATAAATAACTGGTTATAGATTGTATAGAATCCTATCGGTCAGTTGGGAGTTTAGCAAAAATTAAAAGTAAGAAAATGTTAACCCAATTAGTATTCGAATCATTCTTCTCAGCTTTGGTATCAGGATATCTGTGAGTCTCTAAGAAAAGGAAATGAATCTTCTATACATCATGGAATTAAAAAAAGGAGATCTGAGTTTCAAACTCAGAATAAATACCCACAATCAATCTAGTGTCATGGCAATTTAATTGTGAATCAACTGAATAAACTCAAAATCACTTTATGCTGATGAGATATTGTCCAGAATTATGTATCATAATTAAGTTGCTATGACACTAGTGCATCGATTCCAAAATATGTTCACAAACCTGAAATTTTGAATCTATCCATCGATCAATGTATTTTCCACAAAAAATGAATTTATTTTGGAATCGATACTCTAGTTCTGTGATTTCAAAGTATCTTCATAATACCTTGGTTTTTGATTTATCTGTTAATTAATGAATTTCCCGCTAAACAAGAGACTTATTTTTGGAATTAATGCACTAGTACCATGAAAACTTAATTGTGGATCATCAATTTGATCAAAACAATATCAGCTGATGGAAGTCACCAGAATAATATGTTCTATTTTTGGAATTAATGCACTAGTACCATGAAAACTTAATTGTGGATCATCAATTTGATCAAAACAATATCAGCTGATGGAAGTCACCAGAATAATATGTTCTATATTTGGGTTTTCATGGTACTAGTTAGTCGTGAAACAATTCATTATGTTATGGTCTCTTGAACATTGTTACTCTGCCTACCTGTAGTCTTGTCAATAGCCCAAATGGTATAGGTTCCAATCATGCTATTAGAAGTGCTAGTATAGCTGTTTTTCAGACCACCCGATGCATCAGCATATAAAGTTGCAGCCGGATATTCAACGTTTTCTGGCTTCTTCACATGCCATTCTATTGCCCCATTGGGAGTATATCCGTTTCCACTGAAAGTGAATGTCGTTCCCTGTTGTCCTGAACTTGGTGAAACTGTCAATGTAACTGGAACTACTGGAGCTGCTGTAATGGTCTCCTTGACTTCGGTGCTCACCTTGCCTGTGGTTTTGTCAATAGCCCAAATGGTATAGGTTCCAACCATACTTGCAGTAGTACTTTTATACAAATAACTAAGGACTCCTGAACTGGAAGCAGTCAATGTTGTAGCTGGGTATTCAGTATTATCCGGTTTTTTCACATGATATTCTATTGCCCCATTGGGAGTATATCCGTTTCCACTGAAAGTGAATGTCGTTCCCTGTTGTCCTGAACTTGGTGAAACTGTCAATGTAACTGGGAGATTTGGAAGAGCGTTTTTAATTTCCAAAATTTTGGTCATAGTCTTTGAATCAAACCAATTTCCATTTGCATTATTCAAGATCACCCATCTGGCATCATAAATTCCTGAAACTGCAGATTGTGAGACTTTAAATGCCCTTGAATAATCATGTGCACCAGGTAAAAGAGTTACAATTTTGTCATTAGCTGGATCATCAATCCATTCTCCTTGTGTATCAGTTGTTTTAATTTGAGCACCAAGTCTAGCGTTTTCGATGTTTTTGATAGTAGGATTGTTGATGTTGAAGACAAAGGTAATTTTACCTCCAGGTGCTACAACTGTTGGAGATATAGACTGAGTTGCGATAGTTGGAAGAGCGTTTTTAATTTCCAAAATTTTGGTCATAGTCTTTGAATCAAACCAATTTCCATTTGCATTATTCAAGATCACCCATCTGGCATCATAAATTCCTGAAACTGCAGATTGTGAGACTTTAAATGCCCTTGAATAATCATGTGCACCAGGTAAAAGAGTTACAATTTTGTCATTAGCTGGATCATCAATCCATTCTCCTTGTGTATCAGTTGTTTTAATTTGAGCACCAAGTCTAACGTTTTCGATGTTTTTGGTAGTAGGATTGTTGATGTTGAAGACAAAGGTAACTTTACCTCCAGGTGCTACAACTGTTGGAGACATGGACTGAATAGTTATCACAGCCTGACCTGTAATAGTCACTGGAACTTCACTACTCTTTTGACCAGTAGACTTGTCTATAGCCCAGAAGTTATAAACTCCTGCCTTGTTTGCAGTAGTACTTGGATAGTTATAATTTATAGCTCCTGAATTAGAAGCAGTCAATGTTGAGACCAGAATTTCACTATTATCCGGATTTCTTACGTGTAATTCTATTTTCTTATTTTGAGTATATCCACTTCCACTGAAACCAAATTTAGTTCCTTGTTGTCCTGAGTTTGGTTTGACTGATAAAGTAACAGGAGAAATTGAACATTTGTCAGATGCTAGAATGATCTCTTGAACCTCGTTACTCTTCACACCTGTAGTCTTGTCAATAGCCCAAATAGTATAGGTTCCAGCCTTGCTTTTACAGCTACTTGGATAGTTATAACGCAGAGTTCCTGTTTTGTCAGCTTTTTTTGTTAAAGTTGATACACTAGCATCTGGAAATGGATTTCTTATATACAAGTTTACATCTTTATTTGGAGTGTATCCGTTTCCACTGAAAGTGAATGTTGTTCCCTGTGGTCCTAAAGTTGGTGTAACTGTTAATGAGCATCCTAAAATATGCCAATAGACAAATTTATCGTTGCTATATCCTTCTGTGTTCATTATTTCTGAAATCTTTTTTTCCGTTTGAGGGTTCGTATGGGCTGCCAAATAAATTTCGTTGGGTTCTATTTTTGAAATAATCATTGCATGATCCAGTTTACCCTCTTCTTTACCACCACCTATCTCGTCGATTATAACTACATCGCCGACCTCATAATTTAATGCCCAGTTATCATTTTTGGGTATTGGATTTGGAATATATTTTCGACTGTCAGCTCTTTCTGGATGCCTGTCTAAGAAGATACCCAGCTCATTTGCTACTGACCAAGTTCTGCTATATCCTTTCCACCATCTTGTTGGCCCCCAGCTATGGTAATACCAAGCATCTGAGCTTTGATAGTCCTTCTCCTTCCCTATCATCGTCCAGCCTCCAGCATAAAGGCACTGAGACACAAAGTTTGCGCAGTCGCCCGATGAACTGAAAAAATGGTAATCTGGATTATGACTTTTACCCCAGGTATAGGCATATTTAACTGCTTTTGACCTGTCATATGTTGCTGATGCTGTTGAGCATCCAACTATAATTAACACTATTAGCAAAAATGCCAATAGCCCAAGTTTATTCCAGTTTTTCAAACAACCACCTTATTTCACTATTCCATCTTTTTTAGGTTTTTAATTATTCGTAGTCGCCACTAATCGATTAAAGATAACAAAAGGATCAAATCCAGCGGGCAATGTGGCTGTGACGGCACCATTGGATATGTCAATTATAGAGGCAGTATCGTCGTAGTTCGTAATATATGCAAATGGCTCTGTGCCTGATATACTCACCAGCATTAAAAGCACTAGCGCCGTCATTCCTAAAACTGTTATAAGAGAATGACATGTGCGCATTTTATTACATATCATTTTCCCCATTTCAAGCCTCAATATATAATTTGAATCCATTTGTATTCGGTTAAGGAATAAAACTCCAAAAAGTGTTATTTTTTATGCTAAAACCTCGACATTAAACTTGGAAATTCACTATAAGTGGTATTCGAAGTTGTGCATAAAATTCGTTAACTGGTGACAAACAAATATTGAATAGACGATAGAAACTATGTATGAATAAGCAAATAGATAAATCTTGGCTTTATAATTTAAAAGCTTCCAATAATGTAAATCTTTTTTCTATCCATTACTCTAGTTTTATATTTTTTAGTTAATTATAAGATAAAAAATTTAAAGTTTATCAAAACTTGAAAACGTTACTAAAATAGATAAATTCAGATAAGGACTCGTTACGAAATAACCTCGGTGATGCATAATATTTTTGGCGTTAATCGAGGGGCTTGCTTGTGAAAATGGTTGAGTACAGTCTAAAAAGATGCATATGTTATTCCGTGGCGGGGCCTAAGTTGCGATTGATTCAATTTTTAGAAGCAAATTTTAATCTTCACTTTACTATTTTTAATCCTGAAATTATGTCGCATAATCAAAAATGTAGGCACTTTATAGCCAAAACCAAAAAAATGTATAAGTTTTCTTGTAAAACCTGTTCATTTACGAAAAAATCTAATTTTATAAGATGTTTTAATATACGAACGTTTTAGGATAAATGTAGCTATTTGGGATGGTTTTTTCTGATTTTGCAAGGGAGCCAGATTTTTTGCAACGGAACCAATCTATTGGTTTCAGTTACACAAACATAAAATTGAAAAAAATAGTAGTAACATTTGATAATTTAAGAGGGTTGAAAGAGGGGCCCCTCAGAGGTTGGGTTAATCGGGAGTACAAGAAAGAAAAAATAAATTCAGATTGGCAAATTTTATGGGTAGGTGATTTTGAAAATATACAACCATATATTACCCAAGGAGCTAATTTTTGGGAAGTTTTATCTGATTTTGATAAAAAACGATCTATTGATGTACTTAATGAACTGGTATCTAAAACACACGTCACCTATCATCATGGCTTTCTTCATAAGTTTAAAATGGATTTTATTAATAATTTGATAAAAAAACAAAGATGATTGAAGAAAAGAAGTTGATTAATACAGTCAATAGAAGCTTTTGAAAAAGGCTTAGCTTAGATAAGTCTCTTAGTGTTCATGTCCACAGACCTCCTGCAGTAACACTCAATTAAACTCCCGAGGAATTCCATGTTTCTACTGGACTATGTCAGAAGATTTAAATCAAATTTACTGCGGAAGGTTCCTGGACATGAACCCTACGTTAAAATCGGGACGATACCCTTAAAATGGGAACATGCATAAGCAAGCAGAACATATCCAGAAAAGTAAGCCGTGGTGGAAGTTTTTAGTGGATAAAAAATATTTTCACAAAATATATTATTGGTGTTATTGGAAAGCAAGACACCATTATTTGAAATTGAAAAAAAATCCAAAAATATTGATAGGATTGGGTATTTTACTCGCTGCAATTTTACTATATTGTATACTATTTTGGTATCCTCACCACGCAGTAGCTGAATTTAATATAACAGACCCCAAAGACGTAGCCAATGCAGAAAACAGCTATCGTGCTACTATGGCCCAAATACTAGGCGGCATTGTGATTGCTTTTGGGCTTTACTTCACTTGGAAAAAAGTTATGATTGCCCAGGACGGCCAGATCACTGATCGTTTTACCAAGGCTGTTGAGCAATTAGGAGCTAGTGACCAATCACGCAACAGAATATTAGAGATCAGGTTGGGTGGGATATATGCTCTTGAGAGAATAGCAAGAGAATCTGACAAAGATTACTGGCCTATTATGGAAATTTTGACAGCTTATATAAGGGAAAATTCATCTATTAAACACGGTGAACCAGGCCCGGTGTCTACTGATATTCAAGCAGTTCTTACTGTCATTGGAAGACGGGAGTATTCCATAACTAAAGATGTATATGCTCTAAACTTATGTGGAACTAATCTACAAGGAGCTGATCTTCACGGGGCTTGCTTTTACGGGGCTGATTTTGAAGGATCTAATCTTCAAGATGCTAACCTTGAATGGGTTAGACTTAGAGGATCTAGTCTTGCAGGAGCTAATCTTAAAGGAGTTAACTTTGATGGAGCTGAACTTATTGGATCCTACTTTAAAGGGGCTGATTTTAGCGAGGCTAAACTTAAAAGAGCTGACCTTCAAGGAACTAATCTTAAAGAAACAATAAATCTAACTATTGAACAACTTTTAGAAGTGTCTTCACTTTTTCAGGCAAAATTAGACCCTGAGCTAGAAAAGGAATTAAGAGCGAAAAACTTTGATCACCTTTTAGATGATGAACCATGATTACATCCATTATTGATTAAGGACAGATTTACATGGTAGTATGCTAACTTTTCTGTAAATTTTCTTCGCAATCTATGCACAGGTTTTATGGTATAACCTATGCATAATTGCCTTTTTCATCCTAAAAAATGAGTAAATATAGCCTTAAAACTCCTATTTTACATAGGTTTTACAAAAAACTGTGTACCAACATACTCCTTAAACGTTGGTATTTTCTTCAAAATAAGGTGAAAAACCTCAAAAAAGACGGTAATACCCATGAAATACCAACGTTTTATCAGAAAACGTAGCCATTTTCTAGTTTTGGCAGTGTGTCGAATTTCTAGACAACAACTTATTGACATTTGTACTTTTACAGCATTCTTGATACGCTGCCTTTTGATCTGTTAATGCTAATTTAGAGAGGATTTATACAGTGTCCAAATTTCGATAGTTTATTATAGAATTCTTAAAGCATAATTCCTTAATATTTTTCGGGTTCATAGTAGAGAATAAGGAGTAATCTGATGGCATGTGCTTCATTTTTCCCTGAAGAAGAAGAGAGACCATTTGTTGATAGAGAAGAATTCATCCAAGCATTCTATAATGCCCTTGAAACCATAAAGGAGAAAGAAGCAAAGATTCTAGTCTATCACGGTATTGCTGGTATTGGTAAAACACGCCTAAGGAGAGAAATATCTAAAATAATTGAGAAATACAATGATTCAAACAGAAACTTCCGAATATACAATGAGTCAAATAGTAACTTTCATATTTTATGTGCAACGGTAGATTTCGAAACTGAAGAGTTTAGGCAATCTGATAAGTTCCTAGAAATATTGAGGGATCAGTTCCAAGGTGAATATGGTATTAAATTCCATACCTTTGACTTTGCCCATGCTCTTTACTGGAAAAAAGTAAACCCAAGGATTACTTTATGCAAGGAAAACGATTCTGAAGATAACATCTTTACTCATTTACTTGATATTGGCGATGACTTATCGAATATTGGTGGAATATTTAATCCGGTAAATGTATCGATTAAGATGGCAAAGCTCATCAAAAGGCTTCCTGATTCATACAGGGAATGGGAATTAAAAAATAGAGATAAAATATCCCGATTAATCCACATGGAAGCAGCGGAGATAAAGAGGCAGCTTTACCTTTACTGGGCTTACGACCTGCGTGAATACCTCCAAAAAAACTCTGAATCTGCAGTCATTTTTATCGACAGCTATGAAGCACTCTGGGGAAATGACAGATCCCTAGCAAGTTTAAGTTCCAAAGACGAATGGCTTCGAAAGGAAATACAAACTCTCCTTTCTTCCTCTTGCCTCTGGATACTCTGTGGACAGGAGTCCCCTCGATGGGCGGAAGATTCAAACACAGAAAAAGCCATATGGGGAAATTCAATTGAACGGCATGAAATTAAAGGTTTGCCAGAAGAACATGCTCGTAACTTACTCAAACACTCTGATGTTCTTGAAAATAATATCCAGACTGCTATTATCAGTGGCAGTGAAGGCGTGCCCTATTACTTAGATCTCTCAATCGACCTATATAGAATTGAGCTTATGCCAAAATCATTTAAAATGCTTTAAATTCCAAATAAAAGCACTTAATTCTATATTTTCGTGAAAAATT
>MDTP02000020.1 GCA_001714685.2 Methanosarcina sp. Ant1
ATGAAAGTGTTAACCGTATATAAGTGATTTGATTTGGGATAGAAAAGAAACGAAAAGTGCAACATTCTATTATAAATCTAACAGTTCTGTACTTTTACGACGCTCTCATTATAAATATCATTTTTGATTAAACAAAATTCCAGAATGTGATATATTTTCCGATTGAATTATTTCAAAAATAAGAACAAACGACTTATACCCATAAGTATGATACAACTGATGAAACAAATATAAAGAATGCCAATAATTGAATAATTAACTCAGATAAATTTGCCCATTGGATTTTAAGAACGATATTATTTATCTTGCTTTGCATAGAATGAGTAGCTCAAATCTTTTTCTCAAATTTCTTATTATTCCACTTCTGACCTTGCGGAATCAATTGTCCATGCCTCGCTGCAGATGTGTGCCAGCGGTTGTTCCGTGTTTATAGAATCTGGAGTGAATTTAGTATAAGTACATAAGTTCAAAATTATATTACTCATTTAGTCCCAATAGTAGAAGTACACACTTTATGAAAAGGATTTTTTATAATAACATTCATGTGAAAATGGGGGAATAGATATAGCATATGTAGTTATAAAGCACAGAGTAGAAGACTTTTCCAGATGGAAACCTGTCTTCGATGAGCACGGATCAACAAAGGAAAGCAGGCTGTAAAGGCGGACAGCTTTTCGTATTTGGACAACCCAAATGACATCTTTATCTTTTTTACATGGGATACAAAAGAAAACGCAACCAGGTTCCTAGAATCCGAAGAACTGAAAAAACAGTGCAAGGCGCAGGGATGGTCGGCAAACCTGAAGTCCACTTTTTTGAGAAAATCGAGGATTTTTCGGTCTGATTTGCAAAAATTCAATATAGCCATATGAAAAAATAGAAAGAAATAGATGAGAGTATTAACCCTTCATCCGTTGTTTTTCACATAGAAACCCGGTATTAGCCTTTTTTACTTTCTTCTATACAGGAATACTGCAAGCAGGCCTGCTATTGCGTAACCTATTTCAAAGCTAGGTGTACTCGGGCTTTCTCTCTGTTTAGCTTCCTGTTCAGTTTCTAGTCCTTTATTTCCTGTATCGTTTTTATTAATTATTCCAGTCTCTGACTCTGGCTGTATTTCTGTTATAGTTTCTTCAGAGGCTTTTTTCTCAGTACCCGTTATTGCAAATGAAGAGAACCCCGGGGTTTTTGCTGTGAAATACAGGAATTTGTCCTCTTCTTTTAACAAGTTGACTGGCAGCTGCTCCCATTTTTTATCACTGTACCTGTTGAGAGTGATGGAAGGCTGGTCGATCTTTTTATCCTGTATCCAGGATTTTTCAACTTTGAAGCACACAGCCGGATTTTCTATATTATCTGAGGTTCCATATCCACTGTTTCCAACCCAGATATTAAAGGACTTATATACCTCGCCTGAAGCTAGGTCTGAAACAAGTGACGATTTTCCTTTCAACATCTCAGCTATAGCTGTCGTCTTACCTACTGTCTTCTTTGCGTCAAAAGTCACATAAACAACACAAGTCGCATTTTGTGTGAAATCGAACTTTGCCTCTTTGCCGCTTGTAATGAATGCCTGTGAATTTTCCTTTACTTCAACATTTGTTGCAGGTTCCGGGGAGCTACCTCCGCCACCTCCGCCACCACTGCTACCTCCGCTACTGTGGCTGTTTCCACTACTACTGTCACTGCTACTGTCACTGCTACTGTCACTGTCACTGCTACTGCTACTGTTTGATATATTAAATTCTGATTTTGAGGCATACCTTGTATTTCCATCCGGGCCTATGTTGATTCTGTTTCCGTTGGACTCCGGTTCGTTAGAATAGTCAGAAGAAGGATCTCCGGCATCGATGCATGGGGAACTTGTATTGTCATTCACCCAGCAGCTCCCATTCCAGCGGCCTGCATTTGATTTCAGGTGATAGTCGTGTTTATCCCGGTCTGCATATTGAGGATCTGCTGCTATATCCGAAGGTGATGCCTGAACATCGACATAGTCGCCACCTGTATTGTTATAAAAACAGTTGTTCTGCAGGACAAAAGAGTGTGTATCTGCAAGCAAGTTACATATTCCAGACCCATTTCCAACGCCTGCTGACGTGCGAGTATTCGTTATTATGTTATTTCTTACTGTAATCACATACCCTGAGCCTTCCGGAGCCGAAGAATATGCACTCTTCTGCACAATACCTGTCCCATATACGCCATCAATCACGTTGTTTTCTATTAGAGCATTGAATCCTTCGGATAAGACTCCACCTATCACTTTATCTTTTGAATCGGTTCCAGTATCATAGATCTGGTTATGATGAATATGGACATTTGCAGATGATGTGTTATAAGTCCCTAATCCGAAAACCAGGATTCCTGCAAGGTCAGTCTCGTATATTATATTATTATACACCTCAATATCATCCATATCCAGAGAGCCATACTTCTGGATTTCAATTCCTGCTCCCCCATCCGCCTGCGATGTAATGATATTGTCGTGGATACTCACTTGATTTGTGTTATATATTCTTAGTCCGCTGTTTGTTCTGCACGCTACATTATTATTGTAAGCCTCCACGTTCGAACAGGTACTGGTATATAGAGCATCATGCCCTAATGAGTATGCTTCATTATTATAGAATTTTATGTTGGAACAATTGTCAGTCTTTAAGCCATCTCCGTGGTTATTGGTCAGATTCATATCATACACATTTATGTTCTGACAATCGCTCAAGTGGATAAGATTGTAGTAGCCTTTTCCGCTTATTACATTGGTATTTCCTTCTCGGTTCCCATCAATAGTAAAACCGCGAATTGTAATATCGTGGCTGTTAAAATTATTTTCTTTAATAATTGGAGTCGAGGTTTTCCATCTAGCATTACTTACAAGTTCGATTTTTGCACTTGAATCCCCTTCCAGAATTGTGTTGCTACCAATCAGAAGAGTATTGTCTATGACGTATGTGAATGGGCCTTTGAGGTAAACAGTTGTATAACCAGGATTTTCGGTCACGAATTTAAGAGCCTGGTTTATCTCAGTGTGATCATCTTTTCCATCACAGTTGAAATCACCACTACCATCTCCTGCAACATAAACTATTGGTGCAGGTGTCATGCACAAAACAACAGAAACGTGTGTAAGTATAAGGAAGCCTGTAAGGAAAAAGATTTTTAACTTTCGATTCAACAACTCTATCACCTGTAGATAATATGTAGCTTGAATTCACATGCTACTGGTTCCTCAGTTAAACGGCGCAAGTCCTAAAAATATCTCAGATTTAAACTGGACAAAATATCTCAGATTTAAACTGGATAAAATATCTATGATTTAAACTGGAGATTGGATAACAAATATGGACTCTAGAAAGATTCAATATCATTCTGACGATTTAATCCCCATCACGGCGCCTAATGACAAATTTTATCATTCTCGAATTCAAGCAGAATTCTCCTTGGCCAGAATATAAGCAACCATTTCAGGGTTCAGCTTTCTTTCCCTTGAAATCTTTGTTTTAATATTCTCAGTGAATTTACCTTCAATTTTCATTGCTTCTGTCTTTTCAAACACTGAGGATGAAGTGCTGTAATATTCGTTTAAATCCTTCCTATGACCCCAGAAATCTCCTTCGAGCTGGATTCTCTGCGTCTCAAGGAACATTTCAATGGATTTTGATACCTGCTCACGTAAGATTTTGGTAACCGAATTACCTCATTTTCGGGCAGGTTTCGACCAATCCAAAGATTTCCGTGTTCGACGGCCTGAAAGTCAGGTGAACAACGCGCTCAGTAGATTAAGTGTAAAGATTATCTCTCTGTAGCTAACTATTTTAATTTCCTTGTTTTCATACACTGTAAATTTTTTAAGTTTTTACTTTTACAATAACTACATTGAACTTCATATAAATATTTATTTGGTGAAAGTATCATGCAAAATAACATGTTCAAATCCTCATCAATCAAAAGACAATTGGAGCATAATGAACTGAAAAGCTATGGTGAAAATTCTGGTAATGTCTGAAAGGCCCTCTTCCAGATTAAAATTTTTTATGCTTTCTCATGCTGATTTATATAGAGATCTCCTGGGACAGCACTGTAAATAAATAAACTAAGTTCACAGGTTTTCGCAGAGAAAAAGACGAATTATTTTATTACGTCGGGAGCGCGGAGGGTCACTAATACCCGTCCTTTAGAGGCTGTCCGACAATTACAGATAGTAATAAAAAGACAAGAAAAAGAAGGCATTTAAGGCCTTTAAATCGAAAAAGAAGGAATTCTTTTATTACTCACAGTAATTGTCGGACAGCCTGTTTAGGGTGGGGTGGCCGCACGCAATTTGATTTCTTTTTTTGTGAAAAAAATATCCTTGTGCTAATGATATTTACAATAAGTTCTTGTCCCCAACCTCTATGACAATAAGCTGAAGAATACCTTTTTTTCAAGGATCTGAAGTTAAAGAGACTGATAAACATTATATTACTTTATTCAAGGTTATATCTAAAATTAAAGCTCAAAAAAAGCTTTTTTTTCAAAATAAACTTTTATAAAATTTTTATTGTTAAAGTAAGTTTATATGTTAGCCAGTCGACTCGGGACCGTCAACCCGCAGACAGCCGGCAAGACAACTAGAACAAATTAGACCCCTACTACAAAATTAGATCCCTACTGTTAAAACAAAATATTACTTATGCAGTTTAGCTGAGAAAAATTAGCAGCAAGAGAATTCAGAATATCTAATTATTGTATTCAGTGTAGGCTGCTTATGCTTTTCTCACACAAATGCATAAGTCTTAAAATTGAAATAGGTGAATCTGGTGAAGATAAAACACATAATAGCTCTATGTCTTGTTCTCACAATCGTACTGCCTTCTACAGCACTTGCTGCAGTCGCTCCAGCCCCTAACTTCAAAGCAAGTAAAACATCTGGTCATGCCCCGCTGAAGGTAACATTTACGTACACAGGAGGTAGTAAAACAGGTGTTACATATCACAAGTGGTCCTACGGTGATGGAGCTTATTGTGTAACTTGTTGGAATCCAACGCACGTATATACTAAACGCGGCACATATACAGTTTCTTTAACAATGAAGAACGCTGCAGGAAGCAGAACAAAAACAATCAAAAATTATATAAGAGTATATTAAATGTAAATATTCTCAGGTGGTTCTCTACCACCAATCTTTTTTGTAAATAGTCCTCTATTTGACGAAGTATTTCGACCTTATTTCATACGGTAAAACTTACCGAGTCGCTTGAGTTCACCAAACCTTATGGCATTTCTATCAGTTGCAATATCATTAATTTTGTGATCGCATTGCAACAGGTGCAGGAACTTGCTTACTTTCTTCTCCCGGATCTTTCGTCAAATCATAAAAAGGGCTAAAAAGTCTTCTTTCTTTTTAATACGTCATTTGTCCTGATCAACACTACGCTTACCCGTTTTGCAGGTTCAGTGGATTAAGAGGAAAACTAAAGTAGCTAAATTTCGACCTCTCCTGCATGCTTCCTCTCTCAATTATTATATTTGCGGTTCCCCTCCAGCGTCAAGAATTGTCTTCCGCAGGCTGGTGTGAGATTAAGGTAAATAAATTAAAAAAGTCGGGAAGTAGCTTAAAAAATAGGTAGAGGTTGAGAAAGAAAAAACCGAGAAAATCTTGGGAAAAAATAAGAGAAGAAGGCATAGAACATTGCATCTCAGCCAATTTCTGCGATCTTTTTTACGACGCTTTAAGGAATGGTTAAAAAATAACTCCAAGTTTTTACTTTGGGAATGGCTCTATAATTCCATTTCCCCAAATAAACATCAAGACAATATCGGTAACAGAAATACTTGAAATTATAGTTTCATCATTCCTAAGCAACGCGAGCTTGGTGAAAAAGGTCTTGAGATCAAAAAATTCAGTAATGGGCACTATGTATATCGATCTACCACTTATTGGGACAAAGAGCTAAAGAAGCGAAGGAAAAAATCAGCTTACATTGGGAGACTTGACATAAACAAAGGACTAATTGAAAGTCAGAAAACAGTGATCTCAAGCAAAAGAGTTCGCTCTATCTGGGAATATGGAAATGCTGCCTTACTTAACTACGCAATACAAGACCTAAAACCTCTTCTTCAAACAGCTTTTGGTGAAATCTGGGAAGAAGTGTATGCTCTTGCATTAATACGTATTGCTGGCTATGTTCCCTTGAAAAGAGCAAATCTTGCCTGGGAGAAACTCTATCCCATAGCGGAGATTACTCCTTCAATGAACACAAAAGCATTATCTAAAGTGCTAAAAGAGGTCGGAGTTAATCGTAAGGGACAGAATCACGTTTTCAAAGGATTAATCAGTGAAGATAAGCAACTTGTTTATGATCTCAGTGCTATATTTACCCGTTCAGAAGCTATAAATTTCGCTGAAAAGGGATACAACAAAGAGCATTTCCACATCCCACAAGTAAACTTTGCACTTTTCTGTACAGCTAATGATAGTTTGCCAACAATGGTAAGAATTCTTCCCGGATCTGTAAGAGACGTTAAGTCACTTGCGCTTTCAGTCCAAGAAATCGGAGTTGAAAACAAGACCCTGATACTTGATAGGGGTTTTTATTCCCAGGGTTCTATTAAAACCCTAAATGAGCACAAATTATCTTTTGTTATCCCGACAAAAAGAAACAGTACGTTGTACAATGAACAAATTGACCTCTCTAAGCATTTTTTCTACCATGAAAGACTCATAAAATGTGGAAAGAAAGAGCATGGGGAGAATATCCTGTATCTTTTTGAGGATAGTGAAATGAAAAAAGAAGAGGAATACACCCTCTATAAACAACATGATGAATATAAAATCATCAGCAATACGTTCAACAGGGGTCTGGACAAAGCTGGAAAAATCTTGCTTGTATCAAATGTAGATTTGGCACCTGAAGATGTTTTTCTTATGTACAAAAAAGAGATACAGTGGAAAAACATTATGACACTTACAAGAGTATGCTGGAAGCGGATAAGCTTTATATACAGGATAACGAGTCGCTTTTCGGTCATATTTTCATCTCGTTTTTGTCCCTTTATGGCTACGTAAAAATTCAAAACTGTATAGGAAAGGCTGATCTAGCAAGTAAGTATTCTCCGAGAGACCTTAGAGAGCAATTCCGCAAAGTTTACATGATGGATTTAGATTGCCAGATGATTTTAACGGAAGTATCTAACTTGACTATGTCACATTACAATGTAAAGCGTCATCATTAGATCTCGTATGCCAAAGATATCGTTCGTAGTGAAATCGATAACAGCGATTGGAGTAACTGTCTAATCTGACAAAGTCAAGCTAAGAAGATTGGTGAAATTGAAAAAAAGTTAAAATTGCAGCTATTCCTAAATGAGCAGAGTTAAGGTTAAAATATATTCATTTTTCATCGATGATAATTCTCTTTTAAATAATCCAAAGGCATCCTGAATGATTATTAAACTACCTGAAAGTCACAAGATATTCGGAAAAAATAATGCACCTTAGGTATCCTAAAAAGGAAAGAATAAACATGTGTTAGCCAGCATATGTGCTGTCGACGCAAATTTAGAGAGTTTGGTAGCGGTGTATTTTTAATCAAGTTTAATCTTGTGGATGATTAAAGAAGGTATACTTACAATCACCATTGTGATTATGAGGCATATAATGTATATTGCTGGACTGAATTGTAATGGTAATAATGGGTTCTGCTCGAGTATGTAATATATAATCGTATATAGCACAAAAGATTCGAGTGCTAGCATTACTATTAAAGTTAATGAAGAGCCTGGTTTTTTTTCTAGAGTTATTATGGGATCCATTGAACTTCTCCATTTTTTAAAGTGTATTTATATGCCAACATATAAATAATTAATTAACAGTGTATTTTATATATTCGACTAATACTTCGGATTTTTTCAGATTTATTTAGGATCCCTGTTCAGTTTTTTGTTTAGGTTCTCTGATTAGAACTGGTTGTAGCATGTTGTGCCACCAAAGGAGGTCTGGTTTTTTGTGTCCCATTTCTGCTAGGAACTGGGGAGGCTTACCCATTGCGGCATAAGCCAGGAGTTATCGAACTGATCTAAAAAATAACTACCTTTATTTCCTTTACGTCGTCCATCTCTTTGTTACTCATTTAGTCTAAGGAAAATTTATCCTATTTCATTTATATATTTATCAGTTGTACGTATATATGTTAACTTATAATAAAAATTCAGACATCTTTATAAAAAAAGGATTTTTATTTCCCATGCTTTGACTGAGTGCAGCCATTGAATACTGAAAATAAGTGTGAGCTTTGAAGGCCCTACAAAATTAAAAGTTTTATGCAAAAAAAAGAACTGTAGCTAAAATAATTTTGAAACTAAATTGCCGTGAGTGAGGGTGATAATATATTGAGAACTCGACTTGGAATAACCGTTTTAATAATTTGTTTGATTCTGGCAACGATTCCAACAGCGTTATGTGCTAAACCTTATACGACAGGTCAACATAAGGTAATAACTGAAAATGACAATGGAAAGACCATATATCTAAATAAAGGAGACACTTTTTCCCTGAAGCTTAAGGAAAATCCGAGCACGGGCTATTCATGGCAACTCAGCCTGAGCAAAGGACTTAGCCTGCTTGAGACCGTATATTCCCCTCCGGAATCTTCTAAAAAGGGTCCAAGGCTTGTTTTTGGTGCTGGTGGGTTACATTCATGGATAATTAAAGCCGTGGCTGACGGCCGCCAGCAGGTAAAGGGAATATACAAGAGATCATGGGAGAAAGAAACGGGCAAGGAACAGACCTTCAGACTTAATGTTGTAGTGGTCTGAACTGCCCACTTTTTCATGCTTCTTCTTCCCTTTTACATTCTCTAAAATGAGAAGTAGGAGTATGAAAAATCCGGGTTAGATCGCCTTCAGTAGTTGTTTACTCTGCTGTCTTTTGCTCCATTCTGCATCTATCCTGTTCATCACTTTCTGCTTAAGGATAGGATAGACTTTACCAGTGCCCGCCAAACCCTTAATTTCCTTCAAGATCTCATCGTAGTTTGTCAAGTTATGGCGAATGTAATTCTTCTTGATCCTTTCCAAGATTTCAGGTCTGGAGTTTTCTGTTAAATATCGAAAACGATATCCATATGAGTATTTCCAATCGTTGTATTCGTTGACGGCAAGCTGAGTGAGTATCGGTTCTGGAATATATTTAATCTTGATAGAAACCATTTCAATGTAATCAAATAGTAGCGTGTTTGTTGCCCTCATCATAACCAGTCATCCACAAATTCATTTATTACATCGGCTGTGAATGATGCAGTTGGCTTCGATGCTGCTGCTGATTCCACAATGCGATTGAAACCAGAAATACAAAAGCTAAAACTATCGATAGAACTTTATTACGCATTTATCTTCCCCCAACTAGCATTTATCTTTCAAAGCTAATGCGCAGTTTATGAAGTTCAAATATTTTTGGACTTTATTTGCACTAATCTAGGTAACTATTCAACCTGAATACAACATCAATACCCATCTTATTAAGATTCAATGGGCAAACTTCTGTGAATGATTTCCTTTTAATTGTTGGTTATAGATTACTTTTTTCTTTTTTCGGTTAGATAGTGATCGACTTATCTATTACGTCAAAATCAGCATCAATTAACTGATTTTGGGTAGGTTGAATAGTTATATTTTTAATTAATTGATCAGCGAATTCAGGCATGAACTTCCCTATTAAGGATATAAGCAACCATTTCAGGATTTAGCTTTCCTCTCCTCGTAACTTCTTCCTCAATAGCCTCAGTGGATTTACCTTCATTTTTCATTTCCCTTATTTTTTCAATCACTGAGGATGGAATGCTGTAATAGTCGTTTAAATCCTTCCTGTGACCCCAGACATCTCCTTCGAGAAGCTGAATTCTCTGCATCCCAAGGAACATCTCAATTGACTTTGAAACCGTGGCCATGTAAGATTTAGGTAACTGAATTACCTCAATCTTCGGGCAGGTTTCAACCAGTCCAAATATGTCCTTGTTCGACGGCCTGAAGGCCAGGTGTACAATGCGTTCATTAGGATTGAGAGTGAAAATTTCCTCTCTGGAACTAACTACTCGGATTTTCATGTTTTTCCCCATTGTAAAATTTTTTATTTTACCTTAACATAAGTGAGTTATACTTATTATAAATATTTATTTTATTCAACTAACATTATTTAGATAGTATTCTTGATTTTATTTTTATTTTATGCTCCTAAATTAAATCTAAAAAGCCGATAACTGTTTTATTATATTTTTACCTCGGCGCCCTAAAATCCTGCGATTGCACTGCCACTTAAGGGTTCTTTATTTTTCAAAGCTCACAGAAACAACTGAGATTGTTCTTTGCACAATAAAACCAATGCCTACAGGTTAGATCAGTCTGTAAAGCTATTCTTTTTCAAAGAGATTATCCCAAAAAACAATTTTACTCTTAATCATTAGAATTTTCCAGAATTTTATTCTTGATTCGAAGGTAGATTGATTCCTTATTTGAAATGCGAGATTCAAAGAAGCAAACTTTAATTTTTGGCATAGACTCAATAAAGGCACTAAAAGATATATGTAAAAGATAAGAGAGGATTTCGAAAAACATTCATATTTGACCGGTTTTTATGAGAAGTATAAACAATTTATTGAAATCAGAGGTTTATCGAAATTCTCAAAGGGCTTACAAACATTCAACTTCGGGTTGTTTCCTTGACTTATTGATCAATTCCAAAAAAGCGAGTACACCTCCCTTATTTGAGGAGAATGTCGAGAGATTCTTGTGCTTACGGTTTTCAATAACTCACACCCACGACCCAACTTCGCAAAAATGAAATACTATTTATTGGCATTTTGTAGAGAAGAGCGCTAAAAAGTTGCAAATCAGAATTACAAAAGCAGTCAATAAAGTGCTGCACGATAAAGAAAGGGTTATATAATTCTTGAGCCTGATGAAGGGAAACTGTCACTTTTGGTTCTTAGAGAAAACTGGAGATAATCTTCTTGATTCTTCCGATGGCAAGACCAAATGGCCTAAATTTGTAAAGGTGGATTTAGGAACAAATCATCCACGGAGAAATAAATCAGGCTTTTTTGTGCCACATTCAACTATTTCCTCAAACAGGATCGTCGATTTAACCTCAAATAATTATGTGCTTTATAGGTGATTTTGTAACACAATCCCCAGGGATTATGAAAACTGTTCTAGATTCTGAGTTGTTTTTCCATATTCTAGATCAACTGTATATATTAGTAAACACCGTCCTATATTTTAAACCACGTGTCTGGATTTTAGATTAATAGCCGAGATATTAAAACACTTGCACAGATTATAAAAAAACTGGTCTAGATATATTCAAATAGATGTATGTTATTATATTCACTATAATAAAAGTGTAATTATATAGCTCATCCCAAAACTCAAAATTGCGCCCCCGAATTTCAAATTTCGAATGACCAATCGAGTTTCTGATCATGAAAATCATTCTGAAACTCTAAACGATGTGAAAAACAAAACGGGTTTTGAGATGAGCTCATACACTTAGTTGACCTCAAAATTCACAATTTGCTCCTTTAACCTTGAATTTGGGAGAATGAATCGAGTTCGGATAGGAAATAACCCTAAAAATCTTAGTGCTTTAGGAAAAATGGGTTTTGAGATCAGTTCTTTAATGGATATCATGATCATATTAGTGAGCAAGATTCGGTCTAGTAGTGAGCGATTGATCAAATCTGAAAAAACGAGTAAACACCCCCAGTGTTTGAGAAAAATGTAGAGATTCTGTACATAAGGTTTTCAATAACTCCCCCGAGACCCAAGATTCATTATAAAAACATATCATGATCATATTCATGAGCAAGATTCGGTCTAGTAAGTGAGCGATTGATCAAATCTGAAAAAACGAGTAAACACCCCCAGTGTTTTAGATAAATGTAGAGATTCTTGTACATAAGGTTTTCAATAACTCACCCCCGAGATCCAAAATTCACTAAAAGAACAAATGACCCCCCTTGGATGTGTTCTATATGGTGAACGTCTCAAAGAAATGGATTAAAGAAAATGTTGTTAAGCTATCGTAACTATTCAGATAGCCTTTCAAAGGCTACAATTTTTTCTCGTTTCGAGGAAAAATTGCATATAAATTGAATCCTATTTGTTTCGTTATTATGCTTACACGTGAAGAGATTTTTGTTATCTATGAAGCTGGTCCTGAAGCTGTAATTTCTGTA
>MDTP02000021.1 GCA_001714685.2 Methanosarcina sp. Ant1
ATTTAACATAATAATTCGGATTTGAAATTCAGGTCTAATTCTTAACTGAAAATTAGATCCCATGATATTGCCGTTCAGGAGAGTCTAATATTGAATAAACAAAGTCCCAAGTCAAAATCCAGAAAGGAATCTGCAAGAACTGAAGAGGTTCCTGCAGAAAGCTCTGTAGCAAGAGTTGAGACCGAAGAGAAGAAGAGTCTTATCAAGGAAAAAACCCCTGAAGAAAAGCAGAAAGAACATAGAGAAGGAATTATAAAGACAATAGTAGCTTCAATACTTGGCATAATAGCAGGGTTCTTAGCCTACAGCCTGTATGGGACTGGTGAAGGTAAGGTCTGGTATGCAATACTTATGATCGTTATCGCGCTTACATACTTTATACAAAAGCTTCTCTACCCTCAAATCAAAATCGATGTAAAGGAATTTAAGTATAAGGACTGGATTTACGTTGAGTTTATAGTCCTTGATTTCTTCCTTGTGACCTGGACTCTCCTCTTGAATTGAAATCTTCTTTCCTGAACTGCAAAAAGGCTTTTCTCAGGTTGAAGGCCTTTTTACACTATTTTTTTACAATGGGTTTTACTGCTTAGCTTTTACATGTTTGTTTCGTAAAATTTTTGAGTGACCAGCTTTCATGTCTGTTAATAGTCCAACGTTTCATATACCAGAGCAGGCATCTCATAACCGATAATTGCTGTATATGCACGTTATGCCTATTAGTATGATATGCGTTACAGATCATATTTCCCTGCTGTGATAACACTCTCTATTAACAAAAATTTTCATTGTCACGCTGATTACACTTAAAATCATAGCAGACACTTCATCACATGACACTTCATTTATCACATGACACTTCATTTATCACATATATGTTAACAAATCAAAGAAAAAACGCGATTTTCGGGGACTATTATGAGAATAGCAATACTTAATAAAGACAGGTGTCAACCCAGAAGGTGCAGCAAGGAATGTGAAAAGTACTGCCCCAGGGTTCGAACAGGGGACGAGACGATTGTTTTTGAGGAAGATGGAAAACCTTTCATCTCAGAGGAGCTTTGTGTGGGTTGCGGGATATGTATTCACAAATGCCCCTTTAAAGCCATTATGATTATAGGGCTTCCCGAATCTCTGGAAGAACCCACCCACAGATACGGGCAAAACGGTTTTGTCCTTTTCGGGCTGCCTATACCAAGAGTAGGAAAAGTTACAGGGATTCTCGGACCTAACGGGATAGGAAAAAGTACGGCGGTCCAGATACTATCCGGAGCCTTGATCCCCAACTTCGGGCAGGAAAAGGGTGACTGGGATACTGTGCTTGAGCACTATGCAGGCACGGCACTCTATGACTATTTCAAGGCTTTAACTGATGGGAAAATCAGGGTTTCGCAGAAGCCCCAGTATGTGGACCTGATCCCGAAGGCATTCAAAGGCAAGACCTCCGAACTACTTGAAAAAACAGATGAGAGGGGGGTCCTGAGTGAACTTATCGACTACCTTGATTTGAGAAGTGTAGTCGACAGGAAAATCTCGGAATTGAGCGGTGGAGAGCTTCAGCGGGTGGCAATTGCAGCCTGTGCGGCAAGGGATGCCCAGTTCTACTTCTTTGACGAAATCAGTCCTTACCTCGATATCTACCAGAGAATTAATGTTGCCCGCCTGGTCCAGAAGCTCTCAAAGGACAGGGCCGTACTTGTGGTCGAGCATGACCTTGCAATTCTGGATATGCTCGCAGACGTAGCTCATATCGCCTATGGAGAACCTGCAGGCTTCGGTGTGGTCACACTCCCTAAAAGTGTACGTGTGGGGATCAATCAGTACCTTAAAGGCTATCTCCCTGAAGAAAACATAAGGATCCGGCCTGAAGCCATTAAGTTTGAGGTCCATCCTCCAAGAGAAGACCATCAGATTAAGTCCATGGTCACCTTCAACGGCTTTTCAAAGAAATTCGGAGAAGGCTTTTCCCTGAAAGCTACAGGAGGGAGCCTTCGGGAAGGCGAGGTGCTGGGTATAGTGGGCCCGAACGGGATAGGAAAGTCAACATTTGTAAAAATTCTTGCTGGAGAAATAAAACCTGAAGAAGGAGATCCAGGGATCGAAGTCAAAATCTCCTACAAGCCTCAGTATATCAAAGCCGATACACCTGTGAGTGTGCAGGATTTTCTGCGTGGTATCACAAAACGGTTTGGAACCAGCTATTATGAGGTTGAGATATCTAATCCCCTTCAGCTTGAAAAGATCTATGACAGCCTGCTTACTGACCTGAGCGGCGGAGAATTGCAGAGGGTTGCGATTGCCGCCTGCCTATCCCAGGAAGCAGAACTCTATATTCTGGACGAGCCAAGCGCCCACCTGGATGTGGAACAGCGTTCCATGGTTACAAGGGTCCTGAATCGTTTTGCTGAAAACAATCAGAAGACTGCTCTCGTTGTAGACCACGATATTTATATGATCGATATGTTAAGCCAGCGTCTGATGGTGTTTGAAGGCAAACCCTCAGTATATGGTGAAGCTCATGGCCCGTTCAGCATGGAGACAGGTATGAATAAATTCCTGAAAAACCTGGGCATTACCTTCCGCAGAGACGAAGAGACAAGACGTCCTCGTGTGAACAATCTCGGCTCAAGGCTTGACCGGGAACAGAAAGAAAGTGGAAATTACTATTATTCGGCAAGCAGCTGAGGGTTTTTCGAAAATCTCAAAAAAATTGAAGTTCCCTTAAATAGGGAACTCAGGTTTTTTCAGAATGACATATTTTCTATACTGGCGTAAGAGTTCAAAATAGCTTTTTATCTTATGTGTGAGTTTCTGGTTTTCAATGAAGATAGAAAGTCTCGATCTGCCCCATGAAGTAAAACGTTTTTATCTGGACTCCGGGATTCTGGAACTTTATCCCCCTCAGGCTGAGGCAGTGGAAAAAGGACTGCTTGAAGGGAAAAACCTACTTGCCGCAATCCCAACTGCCTCGGGGAAGACTCTACTAGCCGAGCTTGCGATGTTGAAGTCCATCCGGAAAGGAGGAAAGGCACTCTATATCGTGCCCCTCAGGGCTCTTGCTTCTGAAAAATTCAGGCGGTTTCGGGAGTTCTCTGAACTTGGGGTCAGAGTAGGGATTTCAACAGGGGATTATGATCTGAGGGATGAGGGACTCGGGGTAAATGACATAATTGTTGCCACATCGGAAAAAACCGATTCCCTGCTCAGGAACGAAACTGCCTGGATGCAGGAAATCTCAGTTGTTGTGGCAGACGAGATCCATCTTATCGATTCTGCGGACAGGGGACCTACGCTTGAGATTACTCTTGCAAAGCTTCGGAAAATGAACCCGGCCTGCCAGATCCTGGCACTGTCTGCAACAGTTGGAAATGCCGATGAGCTTGCAAGATGGCTGGAAGCCGAACTTGTAGTAAGCGAATGGAGACCCACTGAACTTCTGGAAGGAATACTGTTTAATGGGACTTTTTATTGCAAGGATAAGGAAAAACCTGTTGAGCAGCCTACAAAAGATGAAGCCATAAATCTTGTGCTGGATACCCTCAGGGAAGGTGGGCAGTGCCTGGTTTTCGAAAGCAGTCGGAAGAACTGTATGGCTTTCGCAAAAAGGGCAGCTTCAACTGTTAAGAAGACACTGTCTGCAGAAGACAGGGAAGCTCTGGCAGGGATTGCAGATGAGGTTCTCGAAAATAGTGAAACAGATACCTCCACAACCCTTGCCGCCTGCATCCGTTCGGGGACAGCTTTTCACCATGCAGGTCTCACAACGCCTTTAAGGGAACTTGTAGAAGACGGCTTCAGGGAAGGAAAAATCAGACTGATTTCAAGTACCCCCACCCTTGCAGCCGGGCTCAACCTGCCTGCCAGGCGAGTAATTATCAGAAGTTATAGGCGTTATTCTTCTGAAGGCGGGATGCAGCCTATCCCTGTGCTCGAGTACAAGCAGATGGCAGGGAGGGCAGGAAGGCCAAGACTTGATCCTTATGGAGAAGCTGTACTTCTTGCCAGGTCATACGAGGAGTTTGTTTTCCTTTTTGAAAACTATATCGAGGCGGATGCCGAAGATATCTGGTCCAAGCTCGGGACAGAAAATGCTCTCAGGACTCATGTACTCTCTACAATTTCCACCGGTTTTGCGCGAACAAAGGAAGAACTTATGGATTTTCTGGAGGCGACATTTTTTGCTTTCCAGTACTCAAACTTTGGATTGTCTACAGTTGTGGCCGAATGCCTTGGATTTTTGCGGCAGGAAGAGATGCTTGAGAATACAGACGCCCTTCTTCCTACAAATTTCGGAAAGCTTGTCTCAAGACTCTATATCGACCCTCTTTCTGCCGCTATTATTGCAAAGGGCCTTCGAGAAGCAGAAACCCTGACTGAGCTTACACTTCTGCATCTGGTCTGCAGCACACCTGATATGCGCCTGCTCTATATGCGAAACCAGGACTATCAGGAAATCAACGATTATGCGATGGCCCATTCGGGAGAGTTCACAAAGGTCCCGAATCCTTTCAATATTACAGAATATGAATGGTTCCTGGGAGAGGTGAAAACTTCTCTTCTGCTCATGGAATGGATCCGTGAGAAGCCTGAAAATGAACTTTGTTTAAAGTTCGGCATAGGGGAAGGCGATATCCATGCAATTGCGGATATTGCCGAATGGATCATGCATGTGACTACCCAGCTTGCCAGGCTCCTTGGCCTCAAAGGAGTAAAAGAAGCTTCAGAACTTGAAAAGAGGATCCACTACGGAGCAGGCCCAGACTTGATGGAATTACTCGATATCAGAAGTATAGGGCGTGTGAGGGCAAGGAAACTTTACGAAGCAGGTTTCAAATCCACGGCAGACCTTGCAGGTGCTGCTCCTGAAAAAGTGGCTGCTCTTTTGGGGCCGAAGATCGCAGAAAGGATTTTTAAGCAGATAGGAAGGAGAGAGACAGTCCCGGAAGTTATGGAAACTGAACCTCTTGAAAAAGGTGTTTCTGCAGGGCAAAGGACAATCAATGATTATTGATTTTATTTGCCTCATTACTTGCTTCTTTCCTAATTTAAGTCTTTTTTATTGTTTTTACTGTTTCTTACTGCCTTTTACTACTTTATTTCCTCATATTTCCAATTAAGTTCTATCCCTACATCTCTTGTTTTCGATTATTGTTCTTAACATTCTGAATAGGCTTTCTGGGGGATAAAATATTAAATGAGATCAGGGATTTAATGGGATTAGATTATCAGGTTATATCAGGTATCAGTCTATATTAGACTCTCAGATTTCAATTTGTATCAGGTATCAGTCTGTATAGGACTCTTAGATTTCAACTTGTATCAGACTCTTAGATTTCAATTTGTATCAGGTATTATCAGGTATTATCAGGTTCTTTCAGAGATGGTCATCATGTTATTCAAAAAATTATCTGATGTTTCGGAAGCTGAAATGCAGAAACTGCTCTCCCGGGAGTCCGGACTTGCAGATGTAGCGAAAACCGTTTCAGCCGTACTTTCGGATGTGCGTATAAAAGGAGATGCGGCTCTCAGGGAGTATACACAGAAATTCGATAAAGTTGAGCTTGCAGATTTTGAAGTAAGCGAGGAGGAGTTTGAGAAGGCTTTTTCCTGCATTGATCCGAAACTCCTGGGTCACCTTAAATCCGCAGCTGAAAACATCCGGGCTTTCCACGAAGCTCAGCTTCCAGAAACTACCTGGTTCATGGAACTTAAACCCGGGATTGTGCTGGGTCAAAAGGCAACCCCTCTGGAAAGTGTGGGCGCTTATGCTCCCGGAGGCCGGGCTTCCTATCCGTCAACAGTGCTAATGACTGTGATCCCTGCAAGAGTTGCAGGAGTAGAACATGTTATAGTGTGCACGCCTCCAAGAGCAGACGGTTCTGTGCACCCCCTGACTCTTATTGCCGCAAAGGTTGCAGGAGCAGATAAAGTATTCAAGCTAGGCGGTGTGCAGGCAATTGGAGCCATGGCTTATGGAACCGAAACTGTCCCGAAAGTGGACAAAATAGTAGGTCCCGGAAATGTCTTTGTCACATCTGCCAAAATGCAGGTTAGAGATGTTGCCGAGATTGACTTTCCTGCAGGCCCTAGTGAGGTACTTATTATAGCAGATGATTCGGCAGATGCTATTATGGCTGCTTCGGATATTATAGCCCAGGCAGAACATGATCCAAATGCAGTATCCATAATTATCACAACATCAGGTACCCTGGCAGAAGCCGTAAAAAGAGAAGTGCTTATTCAGGCTGAGCAGGCTGCAAGAAGCATCATTGTGAAGGCATCTCTTGAGAATGCTGCAATTCTTACAGCAGATTCTCTGGAACAGTGTATTGGCTTCAGCAATAAATTTGCTCCCGAACACCTCGAGATTGTGGTATCTAACTCAGATTTTGTACTTGATAGAATTAAAAATGCAGGGTCGATTTTTATAGGGAATTATGCTCCTGTTTCTGTTGGAGATTATGCTTCAGGTACCAACCATGTGCTTCCTACGGCTGGATATGCGAAAGTTTACTCAGGCCTGAATATAAATCACTTTATTAAATACTCAAGTATTCAGAAAATCAGTAAGAAGGGGCTTGAAAGTTTAAAAGAAACTATAATCGCATTAGCCGAAGAAGAGGGCTTGCAGGCACACGCTGATGCTATTAGAACCCGTTTCGGGTATAGACCCTCTAAATAATATTTCAGCTAATCGATATGTATATAAAATGTAAATGCGTAAACAAAATTTGGTATTTAAATAAATGAAGATTTAGTTTTGAAATAAACAACGACTTAATTCTTAAAATAAAGAGTGGGGACAAATATGAAAATCAGAGTAGTTAGTTCACGGGAGGAAATTCCTACCCTAAATCCGAACGAGAAGGTTATTCACCTTGCTTTCAGACCATCTAACAAGGACGTATTCACGCTTGCTGAAACATGTCCGAAGATTGAAGCAATACAGCTTCCTAAGTCTTACAGAAGGACTGTTTCGAAGTCAATTGAAATGTTCCTTGAAATGCAGAAAATAAATCTCCTTGAAGGAGATGTATGGGGACATCGGA
This sequence comes from Methanosarcina sp. Ant1, assembly GCA_001714685.2. Taxonomy (GTDB): domain Archaea; phylum Halobacteriota; class Methanosarcinia; order Methanosarcinales; family Methanosarcinaceae; genus Methanosarcina. Next base: position 7,047 of record MDTP02000021.1, read on the forward strand.
AGGATATAAACGAGTATTACAATGTCTCTCAGAATGTTCTGGAAAAGATTCAGGAATTAAAAGCCGAGCGTTTCACCAATGATGTTATTGCTGAAAAGCTTTCGAGGGAAAGCAAGTTGAATTCAGACATGATTCTCTACATCCTGAGCAAAAGAAATATAGAGTAATCTGTTTTATGCAGTCATTTTTCCCGGGACAATTCCACTTTCAGGCTGGATCCTGCGAAAAATGGGAACATGAACACAGGATGTCGCTTAAAAAATGGACATCTCTTTTAAGGAGGATCGTAAGATCACTTCCATAGATTTTGGATCCTCCTTTTAAGAATGAGCTTAGGAATGAGAAAGATATAGTTTCAAGTATTTATGGCACCAATATTCCCTTTGATGATTATTTGTTGGAATGGAATTATTGAGCTATTCCCAAATTGAAAACTTGAAGTTATTTTCTAGCTATTCCTTAGGATTGGAACTTCCATCCAGTAAATGCTTTCCTGATCAGATCCCTTTTAGGCTTTTAGCCTATGGAAAGATTCCTTTCTAACAGGATTCACAGGTTTATGTTGCACCAGATCCCTTTTAGGACAGAACCCTTTTAGAAGACAGGCTTGAATCGGGTTCAGTACATTTAGTTCTTCTGCTGCTTTCTGCGCTTTACCCATAATCTGGATCTGCTCCTTTATTGTGGAAAAGATGTGCTCTACGTATTTAAAGTACTTCTTTTTTATATTTCCCCTATAATTTAAAAATAAATTACAATGTTTTGAGGCATAAAATCACTTCAGCTTCTCTTCACTAATTTGCTTCTGCTTTTCTTTATGCCTTTTTTTCGAGTATTCCTCAATCGGCAGGACAAAGTTGAGGAATATACATAGAAAAATATTTAAATATAGTAGCTTAACTTATTTTATTGATTTTTTAATTTAGTCTAGGGTATGGGGGTTTTTATGAAGATAAGAGTTGTTAGTTCACGAAATGAAATTCTCTCACTGAATTCGAACGAAAGGGTTGTTCATTTTGCGTTTCGGCCTTCAAATAAAGATGTTTTCTTGCTTGTTGAAACCTGTCCAAAACTGGAAATAATCCAGCTTCCTAAGTCGTATAAAAGGACGCTTTCAAGAGCTATAGAAATGTTTCTGGAAATGAAAAAAATCCAGCTTCTTGAAGGGGACGTATGGGGACACAGGAAAGATATTAATGAGTACTATAGCATCCCTCCTTCCGTAATGACTGAAATAAGAAATAAGAAGGCTGAAGGCATTCCCAATGAAAGAATTACAGAAAAAATAGCAAGGGAGCGAAAGCTTAACCCGAAAATGATCTCTTACATTTTGAACAGAAAGCAGTACGAATAAAAATTTTCTTTTGAAGCTATTTAACAGTATAAAGTAGCTTTCTATTGAAGTTATTTAACAGTATATTAACAGTATAAAGTGACTCTCTATTGAGGATGCACAAATTAAATTTTAAAAAATCCGTATCTACAGCAGTGCCGAGAGACTCACAAATGTATTAAATGTGAGGATGCCTTAAGGCATCCTCTTTTCAGCCATATCTTCTCTTCTTAATTTTACTTTTTTAGATTATTTCAGACAAGTTCCTTGTTGAAATACATATCATAGGAACTCATGTCAAAATGCCCATGCCCGCTCAGGTTAAAGAGGATTGTTTTTTCTTCTCCTGTTTGATTGCACTTGAGGGCTTCATCAATAGCACAGCGGATAGCGTGGGCAGATTCCGGAGCAGGGATTATAGCCTCAGTTCGGGCAAACTGGACAGCTGCATCAAATACAGGATACTGATCATATGAAACAGCTTCAATAAGCCCTTCAGCGCAGAGTTTACTGATAATTGGAGAGTCACCGTGATAGCGAAGCCCACCTGCATGAATAGCAGGTGGTACATGCTTATGACCCAGAGTGTACATTTTTAAAAGCGGGGTCATTTCTGCGCTGTCTCCGAAGTCGTACCTGTATTCTCCTTTTGTCAGGGTAGGGCAGGCTGAGGGCTCGACTGCAATCACTCTTGCATTATTTTTTCCCTTAATCCTGTCTTTAATGAATTCAAGGGATATTCCCGCAAGATTGCTTCCCCCTCCACAGCAGCCAATGACTATATCAGGATAGGTTTCAACCTTTTCAAGCTGCTTTTTGCATTCTGCCCCGATTACTGTCTGGTGAAGCATGACGTGGTTGAGCACGCTTCCGAGAGAGTATTTCGTATTATCATGGGCTACTGCATCTTCGACTGCTTCACTGATTGCTATTCCCAGGCTTCCGGGAGTATCCGGCTGCTCCTCAAGAATTTTTCTCCCGAATTCCGTATCCGGGCTAGGCGAGGGAACGACATTTCCTCCCCAAACTGTCATCATGGATTTCCTGTAAGGTTTCTGGTAAAAGCTAGAACGGACCATGTAAACCTTGCATTCAAGATCGAAGTAGTTGCAGGCAAGAGATAATGCGCTTCCCCACTGCCCTGCTCCGGTTTCGGTTGTGATTCTCTCAGTTCCTTCTTTCATATTATAGTAGGCCTGGGCAATGGAAGTATTCGTTTTATGGCTGCCTGCCGGGCTTACACCTTCGTATTTATAGTATATCTTTGCAGGCGTTTTGAGAAGCTTTTCCAGCCTGTGAGCCCTGTAGAGAGGGCTGGGCCTCCAGAGCCTGTATATATCGAGTATCTCTTCAGGGATGTCGATATACCTCTCATCACTCATCTCCTGTCTGATAAGGGCTTTTGGGAAAATCGGCTCAAGAGCTGCAGGACTTATAGGCTCCCAGGTCCGGGGATCAAGAGGAGGGTCAATAGGAGAAGATAAGTCCGAAAGGACATTATACCAATGTTTCGGCATTTCATTTTCATCAAGGGTTATCTTGGTCTGTTCCATAGATATTCTCCATTATACCGTTATGCACAAAATCGTACTTCGATGTATTTAATTGTTACTTATTTTGCAATTAAGGTGTTTGCATCCTATTTATGTACTTTACGAAGGAGAAAGTATTTTTTCAGAAAGTAGCTGCTGATAGAAAACAGGTATTAGGAAAAAGAAAAAGTGATCAGAACCGAAAACTCGATTCTAAAGGCAATCAGATAAATACCTGAAGAAAATCTTATAGATTTTTTACTGTAACTTTTCTGCGAGTCTCACAGCGAGTTTTGCTACTTCAACAGCATTCGTACCAAGCAGGCGTATCATGGGTTCTTTTCCAAAGCCTCCTTTATCAGAGATAACTTGCGGTACACCTCCGTGTTTTTTGATTGCCTCGGCTGTACCCCGGTCCATATTACTGACATTTTCCACTTCTTCAGCTCTGTCAAAGGAAGATATGCTGAGTCCGGACTCTCTACAAAGGGAAAGGTTTCTTTCCGAATATCTTACATTAATTGCTGCCCTTATCTCAGGATTATAACGAAGACCAGAAAGAATAATCCCTGCTACGTGCCTGCTCGCTCCAAAGCTCACACAACCTACCGGAGATGCCCGTTCCCTGTGTTTTACTATTCTGCCTTCCACTGCCGCAACTTCCTCATAGCTGCTGGCACCAGGAATTGCCATTCCTATGTTACAGCCCACTTCAGGGATAAGTTTTGAAAAATAAGGGCTCTCTTCAAGAATTAAAACCGCTTCTTTCAAATCCCTTAAGACCAGATAGCGCTCTTTTTCCTCCAGGGTTGTTCCCAAAGGGTTTACCGGACTAACTCCCCTACCCGCAGGCTGACTCTTCAGGATTGCCTGCACCACGAATTTTTTTGATTCTCTTGCGGCTATTTCCAGGCTTTTCCCGCAAGCGAGAAAGGCAGTCATTGCTGCAGAATAAGTACATCCCGAGCCATGAGTTCCTCCTTTGACAAAAGTTCCAGGGATACGAGTAAAGGTATCGGAACCGGCTTCGTACAGCAAATCCGTAGCATCAAGGTGTCCTCCCGTAACAATGACAGCTTCGACGCCCAGGTCTGCTATTTTTCTGGCTGCAATTTTAGCATCTTCAGGGGTTTTGACAGGAACACCGGCAAGTGCACCTGCTTCCGAAGCATTGGGGGTCGTAACTTTGCAGAAGGGCAACAGTTCCTCGATAAGGGCAGAGAGAGCTTCTTTTCTCAATAGATCACCTCCGGCTTCAGCAGTCATTACAGGATCCAGTACAAGGGAAAGCTCATGTTTCTTGACCTCTTTTGCAACTTCCCTTACTATTTCCGATGAGGCAAGCATTCCGGTCTTTACCCACCTGACATCCATATCCGCACACACGGCTTCTATCTGGCTGGCAACAGCTGTAGGCGGTAGATCAAATGTATCAAGGACACCTTTAGTATTTTGGGCAGTAACCGAAGTAATGGCGCAGGTCCCATGCACCCCCAGGGCAGCAAAAGTCTTTAAATCAGCAGCAATTCCCGCTCCTCCCCCGGAATCCGAACCTGCAATGGTCATAACAATAGTGTTTTTTGTTGATAGGAACTTTTCTGTCATATATTCATCTCTTTTACTCATTTCATTATAACTTAA
>MDTP02000022.1 GCA_001714685.2 Methanosarcina sp. Ant1
TGCATCCAGTCTCATGGGGCATTGTATCGGCAGAGCCTGTATATATAGGTAGCAAGTCGGTATGTAGTAGTCGGTATCCAGTGAAGGGGAAAAGGGAAAGTCCACCAATTCATAGATAATTAAGGCCAAATCTCGGAAGAGTCTCTATGCTGATGAAACAATGGTTTATTGTGGAGACAGAAAAGATATTTTTTGGTGCTGCTTGATTGGGATACCGATTTAATTACAGGAGTGCATTAATAGCATACTGCTGATCCTATTGAAACACAAGAACTTTTCAAAAAGTATGTAAGCGAGGGAAAGAAAAAATATATCCAAACTGATGTCGGAATGTTGTATGACTGGTGAAGAAGACTTATGACTGGTGAAGAAGACCTTCGCTTCATACTGCTAATGCTTGATAGTAATTATTATTTTTCAGGCTCTTCGTCATTCTCATGGATTAAGATGATTTTCAATTCAAGACCACGGTGGTTTTTATGAGGATATCCACACAAAACAATAAAGAGCCATTTATGCATACAGCAAGGGACCAACTAACGTTCGTATTTTCAATTAACATTCAAATTTGCCCTGTGTCATCTAAATCCTTTTTGTTATTTTCTGCATTGAGTTCTCTGTATTGAGTTATTGTTGCTCATAAGCTTGCTTCAAAGTTTTAATGTCAATTTTCTCCATTTGCAGCATTGCTTCCATAACTCTTTGCGATTTTTCATGATCGGGATCATTTAACAGCTCACCCAAAACAGTGGGGACGATTTGCCATGACAAGCCGTATTTGTCTTTAAGCCAACCGGGTCCTTGTTTTTCTCCGCCCTCGGAGAGCTTCTCCCACAACTCATCTACTTCTTCCTGTGTCTCGCAGTTGACGAAGAACGATATGGCTGGCGAGAAGGTGAATTGTGGACCGCCGTTTAATGCAATGAATTCTTGTCCCTCGAGCTGGAATGTCGCGGACATTACCGTTCCTTTTGGCCCGGGTCCTGCCTCCCCATAGCGCATTATGCTCACGGTCTTTGAATTTTTAAAAATGGAGGTGTAAAAATTCATTGCCTCCTCAGCTTTACCATCAAACCACAAGAATGGGGTGATTTTTTGCATATATATCTCTCTGCTGGATGTTTCCTTGACGCGATTCATCGTATATTCATAGCTGCCAGTCTTACCATCACTTTCCGGCCGTTGCCAGCGGCTATTGATAGTGTTGCTGTCCTTGCTGAATATCCCGCGGCTAATTGTCCGAGCCTTTGTCTCCGAACCAGTACCACAGGGTGTCGCCTTCGATATCGTAAGTATACGTAAAGTTGCCCCCATTAATCTCCATTAAATGCGAACGCAGAGTCTGGGTATCCTCGTCAAAGCCAGTATATTCTGTACCCTTATGCCTTTCGCCATCATAAGTCAGATCGAAACGCTGGATAAGGAAAAAGCCTCCTTCCATCCACTCGTATGTTATATAGCCATTAACATTCGGACCGGATATTTTCCACTTACCTACCAGGCGGTCGAGTTTCTTTAGTGCGGGATATGGTGTTTCAGGCAGCCTGTCCCAATTTGCATTGTTGTTGTCTGCCATGCCACTTTCCCCCTTGCTATTATTTTGTCTTTAATCTAAATTCTATTTTTGCATCTTTTCCAGCAACTCATCGAGACGGTTATACGAATCATTAACTCCTTCTTCCATACCGCTCTGGAGCATACCGTCACGGTCTACAACCGACTGGAAGACAGATTGCGACGTCAGCTTTGTCCTGTTGCCTGACAACTCCTCAAACCGTGCCGTTTCGAGGATAACATGCCCTTTTTCCGGTAGCCCTTCGAATTCAAAGGTACCAATAATTCGTTCAGGTGATAAGACTTCATGATTCACACCATGAAATGCATACTCATTGCCGTCTGCGTCTTTTTGAATGTAGCGCCACGAACCTCCGTTTCCTGGCTCAAACGTCTCAAGCGTCGTTGTGAGCTCACGAGGCCCAAGCCATTGTACGTAAAGTTTCGGGTCGGTAAATGCTTTAAACACAAGCTCGCGCAGTGCATCGAATTCTCTTTCAATAATGATTTCCTGTTTCCCAGGTTCAGCTGTAATCTTAGTTTTTGTCATTTATGCTCACCTATTTCATGTATCAATTACATCTTCATGCTAATTTTTTCCAACTTCAACCTTCGCCAGGTATTCTGCGAGCTTGTCAAAGGACTCTTTCCAGCCGGCCTCAGTCAAATCTCTATTTTCACCCGCCGGGATGCCGACATGCTGCAGGGTCATCATTGTCTTGCCTTTGTATTCTTCGAACGTTATCGTCACAAGTAACTCTAACGGCCATTCTCCACTCATTCCATAGTTCGAAGCCTGGATCACATTGCCCTCGGAATCCGAAAACGAATCTGTGCAGACAATCCTCTCCGGCTCAATAATTTCGCGGTAGATGCCTGTGCTCCAGTGATCCTGGCCATCGGGCGATCGCATGCAGTTGAGATAAACTCCACCTACGCGGAGATCAATCTTAGAAACAGGTGACGTGAAGCCTTTTGGTCCCCACCAGTGCTTAACACGCTCGGGATCTGTCCATGCCTTCCACAAGAGCTCTCGCGGCGCGTCGAAGATCCGTGTGATAATAAGCTCTCTTTCCCCAGCATTCTGATTCTTTTCTGTCATTTGTTGCTTCCTCCTTTGTGTCAGGATGACAGTAAAGCAGAAAAATCCCGGTTTAAATGTTTTGTTTTCATAAGTTTCAGTTTATGCGTATACTCCCATTTTTGAATACAGGCTTTCTGCTCCCTAAAATAACAGGACTTTATAGATTTTAACTTTGGGAGTGCGGAGGCACAGCGGGAAGTCCCCTTCCTCGACAAATCCTCAGATTTGGCAGGTGGGGGATGAAAGCGCAGCCTCGCCCATTAGTAAAGACAACGTTTAACTATATAACGTCCTACTGTTTTTGATTCTGCATAACTATATATTGCTATAGTTCCATATATTACATGATAACTATGAAGTATAATCTGGATCAAGGAAGCCATTCTGTATATGCTCTTCACTACCATTTTGTGCAATGTGTCAAATACAGAAGAAATGCCCTTTGTAGTCAATCGATTGTGGATTTGTTGAAAACAAAAATACATGATATAAGTAAAACATTTGATGTAGATGTTCTAAATGTTGAATGTGATCAAGATCATTTCCATATGATTTTCACATCAAAACCAACCCTTGACATTCCAAAATATATCAACACTATCAAAACTATATCATCCAGAGAAATTAGAAGAAACTTTCCTGAAATAAAAACGATGTTGTGGGAAGATACGTTTTGGTCAAGATCATATTTCATAGCAACTACAGGACAGGTTACTTTAGATATATTAAAAAAATATGTTGATAGTCAATATTCTAAAAGTGATAGAAATGGAAAAGAAGAAGAAATTCAATCAAATTTGGAGTAATCAAACAAATTTAGGTAAGAAATTTGGACTTTCTGCTATTGCTATTGGAAAGTTGCTTATCGAAGAAGGTTTGAAAGATCAAAAAACTAGATCGGCAACAAAGAAAGCAATTGACGAAGGATATGCGAAAGATACTCCATTGAAAGATGGCACTCCATATTTTATGTGGAATATAGAAAAAGTACGACCTTTGATAGCTAAAGATCATAAAAAATTAAGTAAAGTTGAGTTTTGGGTAAGTGAAGTTAAGGAAACAGTAAGAGAAGCAGAAAAGTTAGATCGAGAAGGACTAGATAAAGTAGCTTATATGATCTACGATTCTGCTTATGATAATGTACCAAAGGATATTAAGGAAGAAGTAAGGTCGATTATAGAAAAAGATGAGTAACTATGCAATTAACGAAGAAAATCCGCATCTATCCTACCGAAGAACAGGTTGATGTTCTCTGGGAATTATCTGAAAAATGTCGGATAGTGTATAACTTCGCTCTTGCAGATAGAAAAGATACTTGGACTTCTGATAAACGTTCTGTGAAATATACCGAACAACAAAATAAGCTTCCTGACTTCAAAAAAAGAAATCCTGAATTCAAAAGCGTATATTCAAAAACATATCAAGGAATTCTAAAGAAACTTGAAGGTAGTTATAACTCTTTCTTCGGTCATATCAAAAACGGAAATAAGAAAGCCAGACCACCTAATTTCAAAGGTAGAAACTATCTTATGACTATTCCTTATAATCAAAGTGGATTCATTATATTTAGAGGTTATATTTCCTTTTCGCATTCGGTTAACGACACTGAATTAATTTTTGATATTGGTAATTTAGCTGATGGCTTGAAAGTAAAACAAGCTGAAATAGTTAACGATAATCCTTACAAAGCCAGAGGAAAATTCTACATTTGTCTTACTTATGAGATAGATGTTGAAGATACTTACTTTGACAATGGAAACTATCAAGCAATCGATTTAGGTATAACAAAAATCGTTACTGCTATCAATTCCGAAGGGAAATTCTTTGAGGTTAAAACTCCAAGACCTGATAACTACTGGAATCAGAAAATTGATACAGCTAAATCCAGAAGAGATCACTGTATTGGAAAAAAGAAAGGTTCTACAAAAAGTAGGAGATTTCTGAGAATTGCCAGAACTGTAACTAAAATGAGTAGAAAGAAAGCGAATCAAGTTAAGGATTTCCAGCATAAACTATCACGGAAAATGGTTGAGAATACTAAAGCCAATACTATAATTGTTGGAGATCTTAGTGTTCAACAAATGGCTCAACCGAAAGTTAAAGATGGTAAAAAAGAGAAGAAGACCAAACAGAAGAAAGGTCTAAATCGTTCTACTCAAGGATTAGGAAACTTAGGAAGATTTGTTCAATTCTTGACCTATAAAGCAGAACTTATAGGTAAACATGTAATAAGAATTGACGAAAAAAACACGTCTAAAAAGTGTTGTTATTGTGGTAAAAAACACAACATGCCAACTTATGAACGTGTAATGTCATGCGATTGTGGTAATAACATCGATAGAGATAGAAATAGTTCTATCAATATCATGGTACGTTACCTATCGCAAAATGCCTTGTGGACAGGCTATCAACAATTCGTTGATAATCTTCGACAATACAGGCTTCCCGATGGAATTGAGGTATTCAATACCGAAGCCAAATGATGGAAGTACTCGAAGGAAGCCCCTTCCTCGCTTTCATCAGAAAGCAGGTGGGGGTAGTTCACATTCTCAAAACTCGAACGAATTAAACTGAATAATGTATCAGCATTCAGATCTTTTCGTTGTTTTATATCATTATCTCTGCGGGATTCCATCTTTTTTTGATCCTATTTTTTTTAATAATTATTACGGATTACATAAAATATTATCCGCTGAGATATATATTATTTACGAAAATCAAATTTAGAGACCCGTCAAATGGATGTGTTTTCGGTTAGAACGGGAATTGCTGGATAATAATTGCTTATTTACCAAAATATTACACTTAAACTCTCTATTAATAACATGAAAACGCTGAAGGGCATGAATAACTCAATCAAGACTTTATGGAAGACTTATACAGAAGTTACCGGGCCCTGCTTATTTTAAAGATGTGAGCCAGACTATTCAGAGTTATAATGAACTTTTTATAGAGAATGATGCAGGCCCTTCAAAAAGAGAGACTGCAGAGGATTCAATCCTTGAGTTAGAGAAAACAATTCCAAAGGAACTTAAAGCCATCTACAAAAAGAAAAATCAAGAGCTTTCAATAAGGGTCGGAGTAATCCTTGTGATAATGCCGGATATCTGTATATTCAGGGAAAGTGAAGAAACCTTAAAAATGGCCCTTGAAGTACAGAAAGTGCTCTGAACAGTGATCAATAACAGCCCAGCAATCGTTTTCTTATGGAGAAATGAAGATAAATGGCCTGCTGATTTCGTTACTGAAAATGTCTCTCAGTTCGGGTATATGGCTGAGGACTTTACATCAGGTAAAATCTTTTATGGAGACATTATTCATAGGGAAGATATAGACAGAGTCCAGGCAGAGCTTGAACACAAAACTAAAACAGGTAATGAGACCTTCAGGTCCGAGTACAGGATATACACAAAAAGCCGGTCACTGCGCTGGGTTGATGAGCGGACCTTCATCCAGAGGAACAAGGCTGGAAAAGTTACCTATTTTCAGGGTATAGTTATTGACATTACCGAAAGGAAAGTTGCCGAAGAAGCAGTTGAGAAAGCCGAGCAGTTGCAGAAAAAAGAGATGGCTCTTCGCTGTTTTGTGTGGATATCATCACAAAAACCAACGCGGTCTTGAGTTGAAAATTATCTTATCCATAGAGAATGACGAAGAGCCAAAGAGATTAACCATAGAATTAAAAATAACCTTCAAATAGTCGCTTCTCTGCTCGATCTTCAGGCCGAAAAGTTCGATGACAGAAAAGTCATTGAAGCTTTTAGAGAAAGTGAAAGCCGCATATTGTCAATGTCTCTTATACATCAGGAACTTTACGAATCCGGAAAACTGGACGCCCTTGACTTTTCATCCTATCTCCGCAAATTAATAACAGATCTTATCAGGTCATATAAAACTGAGAACTGCAGAATCCAGGTAAATCTTAATGCTAACAGCGTTTTCCTCGGAGTTGATACTGCAGTTTCCCTGGGTATTATAATAAACGAATTGTTTACAAACACTATTAAATACGCTTTTCCAGCAGAAACCAACGGAGAAATCTACATTTCGCTTTTAAGAGAAGGAGACAAAGAAGAAAATGGGAATAAGGTCTCAAATGATATTCTTCCTCCAGAAGTCCAGATCTTAAAAGTTCCCTATCTGAGGTTTTGCCAAAATTGACAAAAATGCTTTAGAAGCTAAAAAATGGTCTATAATTGCTTATTTAGCTAAAAAATT
>MDTP02000023.1 GCA_001714685.2 Methanosarcina sp. Ant1
GTTTGAGTAAGTAAAAATAAGAGAAATGAAAAAACAGTAATGGACGACGCATAGGATTTCTTAACCGATGACCAATGAGTTTCATTTTGGATTAACTTTTCCAATTTAGGTAAATCTCTACATTACACAAGTTGCCCTGTATGTATTGATTTTAACCGATACAAACTTCAAAATACGCTCCATTCGTTAGTTTTGTACACTGCAATTTTCAAGGGGATGGCCGCTCTTCGAGCGTGACAAGACACCGCAAAGACAGCTAATGTTTTCCCGATTTTCAAAAAACTTTTTTCCAAAACTGCCTGCCGGATTTTAATTCAAATCTGTTCTTTTTACCGGCTCCATTTAATTAAATGAATTTTTAGAAACTCTGAACTGCCCCGCCGACAGGAAAAAATATATTTAATCGACTATGGGGCAGAACCGTTGGTTCAGAGGTCGTCTTTGAATTCCTTAATGAAAACATTAATTTTGTTAGACTCTTCATCTTCCGTGTAACCTTTTTCATGTAGCCAGTTTATCAGTTCGGGCATGACTCTTCCAACAGTTTTCATGAAAGTTTTGGAACATGGCCCTTTTCGTGTAATGAAATCGCCAAGGAAAAACCTCATTCCGGTGGAACGTATGTATTCCGTCCCAAAAATTTCACAGTACCCTTTTTTATCACAAAGCTCATCGTAGTACTTACCATCCTCTTCGCTCAGGTATACGTAAGCGAAACCATGGAGATACCACTTGAAAAAAGATACGACTTCTTCATACTCATCATATGGCCTGGGCTTCAGAAGCCGTTTCTGTTCACTCAGAAACTCTTCTAGCGCTTTTTCTATAGTCGTCATGATTATTCCAAAACCCTTGTTGTTTTGTACTCTTAAATCGCCAGTTGAACTCAGAAAATTCAAAGCTCGCCCGCAAACGTGGGATAGACAGAACCTACAGCTAGGGATTTCCAGGTTTTACCAGTTTTCCATACAATGAGATAGACGGTCCAGCCTACTTTGGCCTTTGAGCTGATTTCCTCAGAGACAATGACAGGACCTACAGCCTGTCCTAAGATAAAATCTTCAGAAAGCCAGAGTTTGCCTGGTTCGATTTCATCAATCTGGAGTTCGCCTGAGAGTTCTTCTGTATATTTTTTAACAGGGTGAGATCCAATATACTCAATGAGGAGGAGAGAGTTCTTGGCCCGGGAAGATCAGACTTCAGTTCTCTGAAATTTTTTTCAGCTTCCTCATACTCTTCAGTGTCCATGTAGCCATTTGCGTGCAGCCATTTGACCAGTTTGCTAATAGTAAAATACAGGTGACTTAGGTAACAAATGTCTTCTCGCACTGATTTTAAGAGGTAATTCAGAGGTAATTCCGGTGCAATCAGAGGTAAATACTCCTTTACTATTATATATATAAATTCAGGATTATTTATAAGTAAATAAGAATAAAGAATTATATAGAGGGAATTTGGGCTATTAAGAGGAACGCGGGTCAATTTATAACCTGGTGTGCACAGACAAATCTTTACACTCTAAAATCAACCCGCTAAGAGGCAAAAGCTCGAAAAATTATTTTTTTTAAATTTTCTTAATTCGTCTCCAAAAACCCAAAAATGCAGGATAGTGAGGGGCAAAAAACGGTCATTTCCTGCACTAGAATCAACGCAAAATCCTAAAAGGTACAAACGTATTACCCCACTAAAACAAATCGAATATAAAATCACAAAAATTCAATTTTCGCCATCATATGCCATTAATTAATAAAAATCGTAATCATGTCAGACGCTAGTGATTTCTGTTTTTCACCGTACCTTAACGCAATATCTCTATTCGTGGAAACATCATCTAAGAGGCATCTTAAAAGCCTATAATTGAGTCTTTATCCTTTTCTGTTACGATTTATCTTGAAGGCTTAAAATAAAATCCATACCTTTCTTAGAATGTATATATATTTAGGGAGTGAGGAATAACTAAAGCCGGTATTGTCAGGCTTTTCGAGTTTCGGTGTAATCTTTTTTTGCCTGCATACTTGCTTAAGTTCTGACTGTCGGACTGTAATACAGTCTATTTTTTGTGAAAATTATTTTATATTTAGAGCCTCATGGTGAGTTCTACTATTAGATCAAAATTATGAGGATAGCATAAATATTTCTGAAGAAAATGTGCACGGTTGTGAATTATCAATTGTAAAAGATGTAGTTGTCCATAATGCTTTCCTTTAACTGCACAACAGTCTAACTGGCTCTTTATTTTCATATTGTAACGTTTTATATATTTGGATATAGATGTAATATTATGGCAAAAATGGTAGTAAACAGGGATAAACATAATAGAGTCCACATTTACCTGCCTGCCTTCATTAGGGACAAATTCGACTTACAAAATGGGGATAAAGTCGAAGTTGATATAAATTGGAATCATATAATAATTACAGCAAGGTAGAAAAGGATGTGGGGGACGAATTGTGAAAAAATATATCATTATTTTGTTAATGATGTTTGCTGTTGTGTCGGGAGTTGGATGACTCCGTTTCCCAAAAGCATGGGTGTAGAGGGGAAATTTAAATTTCCCCTTCATTAATACCTGTTCTTGAAGACAAAAATGATTTGTTCTGATTCCATCCTGTTTTTAATATAATATTAAACCCATTTTTATTTATGTTTTTACTATTTTTCTGACAAAATTCGATAAACAATTACAGGGACAGTTATTCAAGTTCAAAACCGCGAATAAGTGTAACTTGTAATTGGTACAGAAAGGTTTAATATACTAATTAAAAAGAGCCTTAACTGTTACATCAAGTCTATTAATAGACCAAAGTTTATGCATCCAACTCTTCGTGATATTCAACTTTTTCATAAGTCGTATTAAATTCTTTGTCATGAATCAGAGTCTTTCTTCCATTATCGTATTCTACAACCCAATCATCATTTCTAATGAACTTTTTTCCTTGAAAGGTATTTATAAATGGGACTTGAACAGGAACTGCATTAAATGAACACTGGAATTCCCAAGTATAGTGAGGTTTTTTTAAATCCTGATAACGAATCTCAAAGCCATCTTCCATGCCAGGTTTGTATTGATCAGCATCAATTACTGGATATATAATGGGTTTTCTTCGGAATTTCATGCACAGCTCCACATTTTAAATGTTCCAGGTTATTTCAAATGAGTGACCGATCTAAAATATATAAAGATGACGAAAATATATGGAAACTTAATCTAAATATTGAATCATATTTTATTTAATTATTTATATAGTATTAAAACTCATTTTTATTCATGGGTTTACTTATGTTTTTGATAAAATTCGTAACCAATTACGGGGAAAGTTATTCAAATTCAAAAACGTGAATGGGTGTAATTTGTGATTTACAACTAAAGAATTAATATATAATTTATAAGTGCCTTAACTTTTGTATCTAGGCGATTGATAGATTAATATTATAACTTAAAAATCAAATAACTTATCATACTGCAAAGACCGATTAGTTCTAAGAGAACCATTACAACGCCTACAATCGCGTTTCAAGAGTAGTTTTTGATTATTTTTCAAAGCGGGATTGTTGAGAGCCTGATCATTTAGACGGTTTCAAAATTAGACTGTCAATCACCCATTTAAATGTAGATATATTTATAATTATCTTTTTATGCACTCGTGTGCACACTTATCGACGGATAAAATATAAGCTCAATATATACACCTCCCGATGACACCGTTTTTAGCTATTTGTCATTCTGTACACACATCATGTGGGTCGTGTCCGTTAATTATTGATCAATTCCGAAAAAATGAGTACATCCCCCAAATTTGAAGAAAATGTAGAGATATTCTTATGCATACGATTTTCAATAACTCACACCCACGACAGCTCATCGATTTAATTCAAAAATAATTATGTGTTTCCCAGGTTATTTCGTAACAGGCCATAAAAGTTAAAATAAAGCCGAATGCCCCCACCCTACCTTGGTCGGATTCCCGTGTTTTACAGACAGTTTTCTGGAGAAGGAAACAAACTGATAAAAATAAATACCAAAGTAGCTAATTATAATTACGAAATCACATGAAAACTGGGAAGACCTGAGAACACCATCAAGCTTGGAATCAGAGAAAAATCAGCATTCTTGGAATCAGAGAAATCCTGGGATCAAACAAGGAGGAATATGTACATGAAACTGCCGATAAAGAAACCATCCCATGACATGCACAGCTGGGACCCTTTTGATGAGATCAGAAAAATGCAGGATTACATGGAACAGATGCGCAGAAAATTTCCTGCGCTGGAAAGTCGATTCGGAAGCGAAACCCTATCCCCGCTAACCGATGTTGCAGAAGAAGGCGATAAGGTGATTATCACAACCGACCTGCCTGGTATTGACAGAGAAAATATCGAGCTGAGCCTAAGGGATAATTTCCTCATAATCAATGCTGGGAAAGGAAAAGAAGAGGAAACCGGAAAGGAAGGTTACCTTAGAAAAGAGCGTTCTTTCATGCGCTATTATCGTGAAATCCCTCTTCCGGACGGCGTAACCGAGGAAGGGGCAAATGCTCAGCTCAAAAACGGCGTCTTAACAGTCACGCTGCCAAAAATAAAGCAAGTGGCAGGAAGAAAGATTCAGATCGAGTAAGCGGCACTGCAGATGTGGGATATTCCAATCTAAAATTAAGCTTCAAAAGAGCTAAATACAGAATCACCAGCTTTAAGAGTCACATGCTACGATTCCAAATAATCCGGATTCAAAAAGCCCGCAGGCTGCCCTCAATCAGACTAAAAATTTAAACTTTTTTTATTCACTTTCTTTTCTTGACTCCTTTTTTTTGACCATACCACTCGCTGGCTCATAGAATTTTGAGATTATATAGAGTTCTCATTGACCTGGAGTTATCAGACCTGGAGTTATCAGACCTGGAGCTATCAGACCTGGAGTTATCATTGTCCGAAAAGCTCATTGACTTGAGAATTTTTCCTCAAAAACCTCGCCATGTGGTTCTTTTTCCTTGAAAATCTGCCCTTCGAAACAATGGACCTCAGCTCCTTTGAGCCAGGCGTCAGGAGAAAGGCCGGCTTTCATGCAGGTATGACCCAGAAAATCGATAGAATCCATATTGTTTTCAGGCGCAACCTGAGGAAGAAGTAGTCCCTGGCAGTAGCCTTGCTTTACAATAAGACCGTGTCTCCCGATCTCTATAAGGTTAGGGAGGTCTTTTGGAGGAGCATTGATCCTCTCAGGAGGGGTAAGAATCGTTACCTCAACGACGATATCATCCAGCTCGTCTTTTCCGACAGGCGGAAAACGCGGGTCGCGAGTTGCCGCAGAGATTGCTGAATCCCGAATTGCTATTTCAAGTGTGGAATCAGGAAAAGGATGCCCTATACAGCCTCTCAGGAGCCCATTCTTCGTAAGCGTGACAAAAACGCCCCTCTTCTCCCCGAAAACCGGCGAAAGCTCAAAATCCAACTCCTGAGGCTTACGGAGTCTCTCCCCGGATAGTAACGATTCGATCGTCTTTCTCGCAAGTTTTACTGCAGTCCTGCCTTCAGTTTCTGTAAGCATGCTTGAACCAACACCTGTATTTTAATGATCTAGCCTGTAAATATCAACTATTATTAGCCTTTAGTCTCAGCCACTATTGTAGTCTCGGCCACTATTAATCTGTGAATATCAATTATTGTTAGCATGTAGATACCAATCAGTATTATCAGCTACCGGCTAATGTGATAATATGCGATATTAAAACTGATATACAACAGTATGTTATCTTAGCTGGTTAAAGTATATTTCCAGAACTTCATTTCTGAGAGCCAGAAGATGGAAAAAAGCATTCGAAACAAAGTTAAATAATTCGGCAGAAAAAGACTGCCGAACAGAAAAGATACTACAAAGCCTTTGAGTCCGGGAATTTAAGGAGAAGAAATCCCTTAAACTTTTCTAGCTTCCATATATATCTTAGCCGCAGACTTCAGCGCCTCAACACCTGGAAGTTTCACGCCGGCAAGATAATCAATGCATGCCCCTCCACCTGTGCTGATATGGGAGAAGCGGTGTTCAAGGCCAAGATGGGCAACTTCTGCCGTTATATGCCCCCCGCCAATAATTGAAAAGTCAGATTTAGTCGCAGCTTTTATTATTTCATGCGTTCCAAGGGCAAAATCTGCAATCTCAGAAACTCCTGCAGGACCATTCAAGACAACGGTTTTTGCATTTTCGATTTCTTTGGTGAAGTCTACAATGGTTTCAAGCCCTATATCATTTATAGGAAGAGAATCGGAATTAAGCTCTGAAACAGACACTTCGACCCGCTTCTTATTCTCGTTTAAAGCCACATCCTTGGGGAGGCCAACTTTATCTCTAAATTTAGAAAGCAGACCTTTTGCCTTTTCGATCTGGCTTTCGTAGCCCTGGGATTTGATAAATTCTAAGTTGACTTTTCCAATATTTACTCCCGATGCGGCAAGAGCTGCGTTTGCTACCACTCCAGTCAAGAGCACGCGGTCAGCCCCTCCATTTGTAAGCACGTTTTCCGCCACCCTTAGGGAATCATCTACTTTTGCTCCCCCTAGCACGAAAATGCTTGGTCTTTCCCCTCCTTTGATTCCTCTCTCAAGAGATATGAGCTCTTTTTCCATTACCCTTCCAGCGCCTGAAGGAAGAACTTCCGTAAATCCGACCACAGAGAGATGAGACCTGTGAGATACGGCAAATGCATCGTTGAGGAAAATATCCACAAAAGGTGCCAGCTTTTTAATCGGATATGTTTTTGCTTGTTCTGCTGGTGTTCTTTCGAGGCTTTCTTCGGAATAGAACCTTACGTTTTCGAGCAGGATGACGTCGCCGTCTTCCATCGAAGCAATCTGAGTCTTTGCATAGGTCCCGAAGATATCGTCCACATAGCTAACTTGCCTGCCCAGGTGTTTGGACATCAAGTGGGCATGAGGCTTCATTATTGTAAAGTCTTTTTTCCCGGGCCTGCTCTGGTGCGCAAGAAGAACAACTTTTGCGTCCTCAAGGTCCTTTAAGGTGGCAACATGGCTCCGGATCCTCATATCATCTAGAATGTTGCCCTGGGGGTCCATCGGAGAGTTCAGGTCAACCCTTACAAGAATGGTCTTTCCGTCTGTATCAAAATCATCAATAGTAAGAAAGTTTCTGGAAGTCATGTCCTCTCAGCACACCTTTGTGAATAGGATTTTATATAGATTGAAGAATAAATTTGAAAGATAAAATTTCAGAGAATTTTTTTCTTCATTAAATAATTATTATCTTGTCATGGGATTTTTTCCATAAATAAGTTTGTTTCATTTAAGTCTCATGAGATGGATTGTGATTCTACATGAAAAGCCAGAAAAATAGAGAACAATTCAGCCATCTCACTTGAAAAAAAGGCTGTGCTATCAGGAAAAAATATTGGAGAAGGTAGAGAGCAATGATATCAGAAATAGAAAACTGCGGAAACTTTGAAGAGAGAGTCAGAAAACTGGTAGAAGCCGGGTATGAGACTGTTGCAAGGGAGGCAATCGCCTGTACACGATGCCCTCTCCATAAAAGTGCGATCAAGAGAGTAATAGGAAAAGGGTCCTGCAACCCAAAAGTATTTTTTATCGGAGAGGCTCCGGGAAAAACTGAAAACGAAACAGGCATCCCCTTCTACGGGCGGGCAGGAAAAAAGCTGGACAAAATGGTCGAGTATATGGGTCTTTCTGAAGAAGACTGGATGGTAACAAATACTGTCAAATGCCACCCTCCGGAAAATCGAAAACCCAGGGTAAACGAAATTGGATGCTGCAAGCCCTTCCTTATTGCACAGATAACCCTGCTTGACCCAAAGATTATAATTCTCCTTGGCAACACCGCTGAAAAATCTTATTGCCCCGAAAAAAAGCTGGAGTGGGGAATTCCTGAAGAATACGAAGGAAGAACAATCCTGAAGCTCTACCATCCTGCAGCGCTGATTTACACAGCTTCAAAGATAGAGACCCAGCGTGCTTTTATTGATAAAAACAGGAATCTCTGGACTTAAAAAAGTCAGACTGCAAGAAAAACCAGCCCGAAAAAATAGCCATCAGAAAAAGACACCATGACGAAAGGCAGGAAACCGAGAAGCCATTTTATTCATAACATATAAATAAAACGATCCAGCTATTATTATTTGGGCTTGCTTCATATTACCTTGGGAGGGGTGAATATGACAATGGTGAAAATGTCACCTGACATGTTTTCATGTTCGTATGACCAGGGAAAAGCCACAGAAACTGTAGATATCAAAATTCAGTGAAAACCTGAGAGTAAAATACTAACCTTTACCAGTATCGGAATTGACTCACTTTAGTTAAGGGAAATATGGAAATATGGAGGAAAAATGTATCCAGTAATCGATTATAACAAGTGTACCGGGGCTCTAGCCTGCTATGAAGTTTGCCCTGCAGAAGTTTTTGATATTGAAGAGATTGATAAGGTAAAAAAGGCAGTTGTAGCCCGCCCTGAGAATTGCATAGAATGCGAGCAGTGTGTGGAAGCCTGTCCTGAAGATGCTATTGAACTTGTTGAAGGCTAAATAAATCCCAAAAAAAGTGGTGAAAGGCGTGCATCCAATAATTGATTACAATAAATGTGTAGGTTCACTTGAATGCTATGATATCTGCCCTGTGGATGTGTTTGATGCGGAAGAGACAACCGAAGGAAAAAGGGCAATAGTAAAACGCCCTGAAGATTGTATAGAGTGCGAGCAGTGCATACAGGTCTGCCCAACAGACGCAATAGAGCTTGTAGAGGATTAAGGTTATTCATATAGTAGAATTAAGGCTATTTATATAGTAGAGTTGAATCTTAAATAGCTGATAGAATCTTTATCGTAAAAAGTTGGTTAAAAATTGACAAGAATTAAAAATCCTTCTGTAAATCCTCTTTTATTAGCCTGAAAATACTGTATTGACCTGATTCCTCACATACACTCGCCTACTCTCACCTGCTTCTTTACTCTTTATCCAGAGCGTTCACATACCTGTATACTATCTCTCGCTTTCCTTGTGATGCACATTTTGGTTTTCTGTAAGTAGGTAAGCTGGAAAACAGGTAAAGATAAACAAGGAGTATGCAACGATGAAATCTTAATGAGACAATCGGGCACGGCCGGGTTGCTGAGGAAAAAAGAGTTAAATATGATATCTCCTACTTTCATTCGGGTTGATCTTACATTTAGCAATATATAACAATAAAAAATCAAGTTTGCATGGGTTTGGAATACCTCTGTAACTTAAGGGGAGGGCAGCAGGAGAAATTCAATAGGGGGGACAGATAAATGAAAGAAGTAATTTATGGACCGATACAGCTCTTGGTTATGGTATTCGATAATCCGGATTTCCATGGTCAGATCAGTCTTGAGCTTGAATCGGTTATAGAAAAAGGTATTATTCGGCTTATTGACCTTCTGTTTCTATGCAGGGCAGGGATGGAAACGTCATTTCTATGTCGACAACAGAACTGGACAAGAAGGAGAGAATGCACTTCGGAGCTTTCATAGGCGGACTTATTGGGCTTGGAGCCGGTGGTAAAGAGGGAGCCCTGGCAGATATGGAAGTAGGAGCTCTAGCAGCTGCCCAGGAAAACTATGGAATCATAGACAAAGACATCCTTGAGATAACCGAAGCTATCCCTGAAAACACCGCAGCTGCTATCTTTATCATTGAACATCTATGGGCAAAGGACCTCAATAAGGCGATCAGTAAAGCAGGAGGAGTACTTGTCTCCCAGAGTACGCTAACACCTGAGCTGCTTACTTTAGTTGGCAAAGAATTTGCAGAAGCAACTAAATCAGAGGATGTAAAGCCAAGAACGAAAGCAACAACTGCCAGATAACATTTACTAAATTCAAGCCAAGTTCATAGAGAGTTGTTCAGTTTCGTATCCTATGGCACAGATTGAGTGCATCCGAAACCTGATTATAGAGGCTCTGAAGCACGAAGATAGTGTCTTTATGAATAAACGAAGCGAGCCCTTAATCGTGTTTAAGCGTTATGATTAGAACATTAGAGGCTATAAATAGAAGACGCGTGGAAATCAAGGCGACCGGTTCAATGACCGATGTAGGCATTAATTGATGAGTTTATCCGGTCTGTCCGTAGCAAAATGACTGAAGGTATCTCAGCCCTCTTTTTGATGACTCTGGTCAGAAGGTATCATTGTTGTTAAGTGTGGTCTTATCAGTGAAAATGTATTATGAGTTGTGGTGAGTAGAGGCAAAAAGAGAAGTAAGAAGGGATCTGATGATTAGACTCGTAAAAATTATCGCAGGAATGCGCTTCTTCGCGTTAATTCCGTTTATCGGGTTGGCGATTGCAGCTGACGTTTTGTTTATTAAAGGCGGCCTTGATCTTGGTCATTTTCTCTGGGAACTAGTATTCGGAATTGGGGAGGCAGATACACAAGGGAATATTATTGTTGACCTTGTGGAGATTGTCCATTTATTTTTGGTCGGAACAGTGCTCTTCCTCACCTCCCTGGGTATCTACGAATTGTTTATTCAGCCTCTTCCTCTACCCCATGGCTGAAGACGCATAACATTGAAGAACTGGAATTAAATCTTGTGGGACTCACAATAGTTGTGCTTGCTGTCAACTTCTTGAGCGTGATCTTTGAAGAACAGGAAATCAACCTGGCTATCTACGGAATAGGCTATGCCTTACCTATCACAGCCCTAGCTTACTTTATGAAAGTGCGTTCGCAAATGAAGGGGAATGAGATTGAAAATCGGACAGATAGCAACGACGGGACCTCACAAAGCGATGAAGAATGCTTCAAGGCAATGGAGGAATCTTTCAAGGCAATGAATTAACTCAATTGTCACACAAAAAACAGATTAAAATTGAAATATCCAATATCCAACTGAAAGAAAAAAAGCGAAAAATGGTTTCTTTCTAGCAGGGCAATAACTATTAAATCATTATGGAAAACATTTCCAAATAGAATAGGCAGAAAGTCAGAACCACTTTATTTGTTTTTACTAACAAGGACCATTCTAAGTTACTAATCGCTTTTCCATCTCTCATTACACGTCGTTTTCTATTTTGTCAAATCGGCAATAACTTTTTAGCAGGTTTACCAGGAAAATCCAGACTCTTTCAATCGAAGGGATAAAAACCTTTTCTGCCGGAGAATGAGGATCTTTGATTGTCGGTCCGAAAGAGATCATCTCCATACCCACGCATTTTGAGCCGATTACTCCGCACTCGAGCCCTGCATGAACGACCTCTACTTTCGGCTCTTTCCCAAATGTTTCTGTGTAGATTTGCCTGCATTTTAAAAGCAGTCCTGATTCAAGATTAGGTTCCCAGGCAGGATATCCGAGCTCATGTTCAACCTGTGCTCCTGCCAGTTTTGCCACAGCTTCTACCTTTCCGGTAATTTCAGCCAACCTGAAAGTAATCGAGCTGCGTTGGCTTGATAGAACCTTTACTTCATTTTCCGCTGTCCTTGCGGTCGCCAGGTTATTTGAGGTCTCCACGAGCCCTGGAATAGTATCCGACATCCTGTAAACCCCATGTGGCAACCCCAGAAGCAGTCTTATTAGATTCTCTTCTGTCACTGCAGAGAAGATTCTGTCACAGGGAATTTTATTTCTGGAGATATTACTGCCTGCAGTTTCAAAAAATATTCTTTTGTCGATTTCTGTGAAACTAAGAACAATGTCAGGATCTGTTTTTGCGTATTCAGCTTGAAATGTCTTCCAGAGCCGGAAAACGATTTCTTCAGCCTCTGTAATTTTTTCCCTCTGAAGCACAACAAATGCCTCTGCAGCATTAGGAATTGCATTATGGACACTACCCCCGCTTAGCAGGACAAGCCTGATACTTTCTTTCCCAATCTTCTCCCCCAGCCCAGCCAGCGCCCGAGCAAGCAACCTGATTCCATTTGCCCGCTGCCTGTGAATTTCAACCCCTGAATGTCCACCTTCCAGTCCCTCAACTGAGAGCCTAAAAAATCCTAATGAGTCTTCTTTTTCGTAGTTAAGAGGCTCCCACTCAACAGGAAATGTAATAAATGAGTTCTGCCCTCCAGCACACCCTGCTATAAAAACTCCCTCATCCTCAGAGTCCAGGTTCAAGAGTAACTTACCTTCAAAGAAACCAGCCTCTAGTCCCCTTACCCCTGTTAAGCCCGTCTCCTCGTCTACAGTAAAAAGAAGTTCAAGTGGCGGATGCTCGATCTCTCCTTTTTTCCCGGCCTCTGCAAGCACTAGCCCGATTGCAAGCGCGATCCCATTATCCGCCCCAATGGACGTCCCATCTCCTCTTAGCCAATCCTCATCACAAATGCATTTTACCGGGTCTCTGGAAAATTCATGTTTAGAGTCTTTACATTTCTCACAGACCATGTCCATGTGCCCCTGTAAAATAAGCGTGGGAGAAAATTCATAGCCCTGAGTAGCAGGGACCTTAATAAGGACATTGTTTAAAGCATCGGCTTTCACCTCAAAGCCTCTGAATCTGCCCCATTCCTGCAGCCAGATGGAAAGCTTCTCTTCATGTTTTGAACGTCTCGGGATTTTATTGATTTCTTCAAAGACTTTGAGGATTTGTTGAGTTTTCGGATGCATGGGAGATCAGCTCATTTTTTCCAGCTTTATACCTGCGCTTTACTAGAAGCTCTTTGCCATTTTGGCTTGTTAGCACTATAGTTATAATAGGGATTTAACCTTTAGTTCTAAGTTTTTTATTGTTAGAGTGTAGTGATACATGTACACTCGATGAAAAAGAGATTCATATTATTTGTAACAATCTAGATAACTGCAGGAGAGCTGCACCTCAAACATGACTGAATTTTATTCCAATTCAGATAAAGAGGCTGACTGGGAAACAAAGAAAGATTAGTAACACCAGATTCCGGATAAAAACTGAATTCTATTAACGATCTGTTTCTTCCGCTCGCCTTATTTCCTTAAATTTATCTAATTACTTTTAACACGAAGGCGGGAAGTCCCCTTCCTCGGAGCATCAGCGACAGGTGGGGGATGAAAGCCGTCAACTTCAAAAC
>MDTP02000024.1 GCA_001714685.2 Methanosarcina sp. Ant1
AATTTTTTTACAAAATAGATATTTTTATTAAATATTATAGAAAATAAAGGAATTTGAGGGGAAATGGCAAAACCTCAAGTATTTAAAGATTCAATGTTCTATTGATTACTCAGCTCAATCGCATAAGTTCTAAGAAATTTAAAATTTCAGGTAGTCCCATATTAAACCTGTATTTCCCAAAGCTTGAAGTTTCGAGAATCCGCTGCTTTATGCAATATAAAGCACTCAGAAGACTATCCCTATTTTCAGACTCCATATCTCCGGCATAAGGGTGAATATTTTCTTCAAGGTCATTCAGAAGCCTTGAATCAATATCATTTATCAAGTAAGTATCCAGGATCAGAAGGCTTGAGATCTGCTCGAAGAAACTTGCAAGTTCCTGAAGCCAGTCCGTAACTCTGCAATTTGTTGCGTATCTCTCCATGTTAAGAAACATGAGGTAACTGGAAATGGTATTTATGAGATCTTCAGTTAGCTTGTTATCCGGAAATACGATTGGAAAACGTCTCATCACTGTAGGAGCTGTGTAATTCGAGTTAATCATTTCAGATTTACACACTACGGAAAGAGCCTGGAAATCGGGCTGTTAAGAACTGCAGTAATATAAGGATACTTATCCGGCTCTTTAAGAACAATCCCGCAACCATCCTCAAACACATAATTTCCGACATCGTCGTATGCAGCCTGGAGATGAGA
This sequence comes from Methanosarcina sp. Ant1, assembly GCA_001714685.2. Lineage (GTDB taxonomy): Archaea > Halobacteriota > Methanosarcinia > Methanosarcinales > Methanosarcinaceae > Methanosarcina. Next base: position 697 of record MDTP02000024.1, read on the forward strand.
GCCTTCAATTGCAATGATTTTAGGAGTATAAAGGCACTCCATAAATTCCCTCCCTTTTACACTATAATAATCTGCAGAGCTAAGGGGAGACATATCGTGATGGAACTCCTTTTTGGATTCCATGATCCTCCTGTAAGTCATAGGGAACCTGTCCTTTAGCTCGCTAGGGGAAATTACTATGTACTTTTTTCTTCTGCCCTCATCGGATGGCTCATAGGGCAGGATAAAACGATAAGGTGAAGGGCGAAACACAAATTTTTCGGAAAATGCCTCTGGTACATATGGATAGACAAGTTCAGGTTCTGAAAATACGGGTTTGCAGAGGCTCTCGCAAAAATAAAATGAGTTCGGACCGCCTTCTTCAGGAAGATAAAGCCTGTGCAGCAAACCATTTTTTGCGCTTACACCTTCGAATATGCTTTCTGAGATGTCTCCAAGTGTAACCGGGGTTTTATATATATTTTCTACAATTCTATTTTCGCTGAGAATCATATATTTTCACTTCTGAGAAACATATTGAGCTATTTTCTCCTGTGCTTTATTTCAAGGCTGGAATAGTAAGATTGAACGCATAAACTGGCATGATTATCCCAGAACTTCGGATTTTTAGACTTATATTAAAAATATAAAAACCAGTCTAAAATTTAGGGCACGATTGGATTATTAAGAACCACCATCTGTTTATGGTTTTCAGAATCCCCAAATAATAAGTAGTAAAAAATAAAAGGGCATTAATAAATAAATCAGGTATTTGATTCTCCGACTCAGTATCAAAATCCAGTGATGAACGTAAAATTAAAAATCACTAGATTTTGTAATTGGTTACAATCCTTGCGATTATACTTCTGGCTTGAAGTCTTTAGATAACGAATGTTAATTTTGATTGGAGACTGAATTCTTCTTACGAATTTAGATTTTCAATTAAGAAATGCAAAAATCACTAGATTTTGGAACAGAGTCATGGAAATTAAGTTTCGATACTTATCTGGTAAAATAAAAACGACTAAATATCGCTGCCATTTCCTAAAACATGGAAGCTACCAAATCGCTTTAAACTGCGTATTCTTCTCTTGTGAACACAATTTTCATTCTATCTACTCCCCTCATAGCAGATCAGAAATTTTGTCTGCTTTTTGCAGCCCGAATAGCACCGCGCCTACGCCGCGTTCTGACAGGCGTACAAATCCCTGCGAAACGCTTTTGTCCACAAGTTTAGCGCGATATAATTCATCGACTGCACTTTTATCTAGTTTTGATTGCTTTTCCCACCCTTCGTTTATATCAAACATTCTCTTTTCATATAGATGCTTAAGTATTTCGATTTCCATAGATTCTAAAGTACACATATCTATCAACTCCCCATTTCGAATGCAACCTGCAGGCTCAAGCTCTACATATCTCGCTTTCTGGCATCTTTTATATTCCCCACTTTCTTTAAGGTGATCCCTTTTTCTATTAACGGCTCTGAGCTTCGCCAGCACAATTTCTCTTGAATCACATAAATCCGTGATATCTTTTTTAATTGCTCTTGTTGTATGACGATCAATTAACATAGAAGACTCTAACTCGTCGTTGACATAAAGATTTCGGAATCAAGTTTCCATATCTCGGATAAGTAAGTCTTTCGCAGTAAATCCAACTCACACAGGTGTAATGTGGAAATTGCCTTGAACGTAGTAGCTTCATCTGAGCAAATTTTGCCATTTTCCCAACTCCATTTAGTCTGTAACCCTTGCTTATATACACTGGAAGGCGTGGAAGCCCACTTGAGTGTTTTCTCATGATGGGCATTGTTTTTATACCCCTACAATCCGAGGAAAAGCATAGAATAGGCAACACATTTGAAAATATACCGCGATGGCAAGTTTGATCAATAACTCCACCTACGATCCTGATTTTAACTTGGATAAATGACATTACAAGAAGCATTTGAGGCAATGGGAAACGAAAAACCTCATTATATGTTTTTATCCTGAGTCCCAATTTTTAAGTGAATAAGTCTAATTCCACAAGTTTGATAGGGCAGGGATTGTGATTTTGAAATTAGAACTTTCAGTTCATTGCTCAAGTTTAAGCACATAATTCTGTATCATGAGAAACTTATATGCCTACAAAAGCGAACTTAGGTTTTATCATATATCTCAGTTCGATAATTGAAAATAGACTATGGAATACTACGAATGCAGATGTAGTAGAGGCGCATTCGCTTTACTATAATAAAAAAATACACCATGAGAGGATAATTTCGAGCTTTTAAAGTAAAAAAGAAAATCATTTATTCATATCATATAAGAAAGAAGTTTAAGAATGATTATTTAGCAGGATTGTATGACGATTAAATTTTAAACCTCTAAGTGCAAATCAACCAGTTTTTTAATCTCAAGTGTATAGGGGTTATAAATGTGTGATAAGTGTCCACTATCTAAAAAAAATACATGTTTCAGATATAACCAAGATTCCATTTATTGTAACAAAGGACAATGGGGACGTTGTGGTTTGTACAAATTTTATTTAAAGGGGGGAATTAAGTCCCGCCTTCTGATCGATCTACTTTGATGCAGATTAAGATGAAATTAAAGAAAAAGAATGCACTTGATAAGAAAAAGACAACTTTTCGTAGGATATATACAGTTGTGGAATCTATTTGCTGATTTGCTCAATATATTTTATCTAAGGCTGTAAGAAACTTTAAGCCATTGCTATATTGAGTAAGTTGGTGTCATTTTTGTGGTGTTGCGCGGGAAGTGGGAAAAAGTTGTGAAAAATACCATTATCGAAATGATATCGGGAAAACTTGACTAGTTAACATCGGCTTTTAATTAATATTGGTTTCTTATTTATATTTCTCTAGATATTATATTCTATGATTATAATTCCCTAGTAATATAATTTGAAATCGCTTTCACCGATATGTAAAATCATCGGCACATTATGGATATCAAATTTACCAATACTGTACTCTTACTGAAATGAATCTGTATGATTAGTTGGTAAAATAATATTTACTCAGTGTATCTGCCGACGGTAAATGGATCGAAAAACCAACAGCTTAGAATTGTATCAGACTGAGCATCATTAGGGGAGTGTATACTAAATGGTAGAACAAACATTTGACAGAATAAAGAAGACACTGGCTGTTTTACTGCTAGTCTTTTTTGCAATATAAGTGACATCTGCGGCAGTGAGCGCAGCTGTTGACGGAACAACCGGTAAAGACGGCGGAGCAACAGGAGGCGACAAGGGGAATCGTGACATAGATCACGGGAATCTCGAGAGGGGCAAACTCGATAGGACAGAAGTCGAGAAGCTCTAATATTGAAGAGATTATCCTCAGAGCTTATGGAGAAGATAAAGAATGTCAGTCGGATACTTAACTTATCGTCCGGGAAATATGATTCCAGTCAACGAAGAACTGCTAAACAAATTTGAGATATACAGAGATAATCGATCTCAAGCTCAGACGATTAGGGATATATTATGTGTGGCACTGGGTGTTCAACTGAGCAAGATAGATCTCAGTTACGGTCACGTTCAAAAAATAAATACAAGGATAGAAATGGCACTCGAAAAGGAAAGAAGTAAACGCGGGATATCTAAAAGAGAAACTGTCAGGCAGCTTGTCAGTGAACATTTGGAGAGTAGGGGTGGAATCCAAAATTAAGTTTGTTATATCCCTCTAGATCTGATAGGAGTGGCATTGGCACATTATTTTATATCGGGCTTGATCTGTATGGGATATTGATATTGGCAGCACTTACTGTTTTTATGTTTTACACCGATAATAATATCCATTTACCGCCTCCTGCGCTCGATAATGTGGATTATAGCGAGGGCGGTCGATCTACTATATTAACCGTTAAACTTTTTAATTTAATTTGCTGGATTTTCCAGAGACTTTTTAATATCTTCTGGTATCCCCAAAATTTACCATTAATTCCACTGGCAATTGACTTCAATCAATCAAAAACCCAGCAAATAATAAAAAGTCTCTCACAGTACCATGTTTAGCATAAATGGTACACTTTTTGAGTTTTGTTCCTTAACCGGATATAAATAAAAATATTTTATCAAAAATTGATTTGATAGGTTTTTTCACCATCTAATTTCTTTTTTAGATTAATGGGAAATATACCTAGCTTGGTTTTTATTTTAGCCCGAGAAAAGTAACTGATTTTCACACCTTCTGATCCGGGTGGCAACTCAATAATAGAATACAAGGCGTGCAAACCCCTAAAGTTAGTGGATGCTCCTCCGCGAAAATCCCAGAATGTTTCTGATTCTCCAAGTCCGGCTATACTAATAACTGGTTCTAATCTTGAACATTCAACTTCTTCAATATACTCACCCTTTGCACCTAGAAGTTCTGAAAACTTAAGATCCAACCCTATAACCCTCTTACGCTTCTCTGGTTTCTCCTCGTGGATTTCTTTTGGATATGCATCGTAAAAAATTGGATCAGCCATGTTTTCTGATACAGATTCAATTTTGGAGGCAATCCTTAGCCACAATAAATGAGAATCTGGAGCAGACATGAAAGAGATCTTTGATTGAATAAGACAGAAATCATATCTCTCCAATAGACTTTCAATTTCAATTGGAAGTTTTACATCCTTGGTCTCACATAATTCCCTGAGATTCCACCATTCTGGTTTCCCAAATCCCATTATGTTGGCTTCAAGTTTTTCTTGAATGGCTTTTGCTTCGGTGGATTTATCAATGTTAAGTTCGCTCTTAATCAGACCTTCGTCATACTCAAATTTTGCTTTATATATGTAGTCTATCTCAGTTGGCATCTTAATTACCATTCTTAAAACCTCACTTCCAATCTCCTATTAATGTGAACGGAGCCCAAAAATAAGGATGTGAATAGAAGTCTCCGTATTTCCCATTAATAAAATCAATCTGGATATTTTGAACTGCTTTGGCTTTGTCTGTTCCTTCTTTTAGTTCTATATATAAACTCTTCATATATTCAAAAGTCGACTTTGCTTCTACCGACCAAAGACTGACTATCAAAGATCGTGCTCCTGCGTACAAAAAAGCTCTTGTAAGCCCTAAAAGATCATCTCCAGGTTTTCGACTATTCAGGCCTGTTTGGCAGGCGCTTAACACCAACAAGTTAGTCTTAATACTCATATCAAATATCTTGCGAGCTGTCAAAATTCCATCTTTCAGACAAAGTCCAGAGTTAAGAGGTTCTTTTGGATCGAATCTCCCATGACATGATGCATGAACTACATCGCTGCTAACATTTTTCAAAACATCACTTTTTGCTTGATCGCCTAAAATTGGTTCTACATTAAATTGTTCGGCAACTAGTACCGCTTCTCCTTCAAATAACTCTTTTTGATCATCGTGAGGTGTATATCCTAAGGAAAGACAGGGTTTGAGGCATTGAGAATCTCTGCTTTGAGCATATTTAAGTACAGTTAAGTTCGGTACGTACACAATAGGGAAATACTCTATAAGGCGTTTTTTCTTATCAAACCGCTTATCTTTTACGAAAAGTGCATGAAGAGGTAAGTAATGAAGCAAGCCAAAGGGAATTAGATAGACCAGTTCGCATCCGTCAATGTAACTGAATATGGGCTCAATCAGTTTTCTCGATAACTCCTGCCAAGTTTCTTCTGTATCAGGCATAGGCATATCAACAATTTCCGTATAATAACGATTTAAGTAATCTAATAATTCATAAGAAGAAAGATCAGTGGTCTCAACTTTTGCATATTTCTCGTCTGATCTCATCACAAAAATAAAAACTTTTTCATCTGTTGTATAATATTCGACAAACGCAGTTTTTTTAGTCTGACTTTCTATAAGCCTCTTTACTTCTTCAATCCTAAGGGGCTGCCCTTTACTCAAATCCACATATTCAGGTGAGAATTCTCGAATTCGATTGTATACTTCATCGAGTTCAGCTTCAATTTCCTTGACCCTTCTAGTTAATTGATATATTTCATCAGCTTTAGTTGCATTTCTTATCAGTCCAATGAATTCTCTTATTGATGATAGATGCTTTTCTTCTTGATAAATAAATTCTTCAGGTATACTTTCGGGAGCTTCAAGTTTCAGCAATCGAAGTGCCTCCAGTAAACTACGCGACTTGAAACGCCCTAAGTACTCCCAAGCTTTCTCCGAATCTCCCACTTTCATACATAAAAAAGAAATAATATCATTGTACATTCCATCTTTATCCCATAAGATATCCATTTTATTTTCTTCGGTTGAGAGCTGACTGCGAACAGATTCTATACATTCTATTGCTTTTTCGTAATTAGTAAGAGCATTAACATTGTCGACTAATTTCTCGTAACATTTTCCCATTAACCAATAAGTTTTAAACGTTAGATCAAAATTAGCAGAATTTAAAGCATAATCTTGTGCTCTTGAACAAAGTTCAAGAGCAGTTGAATAACTATTTTCTAAATATAATAGGTTACCTAAATTATTTAGTGCCGTTCCTACGTATGATTGATAAGCTATATTTTCGGGATCTATTTTGAGGAGAGTTTCATAAATTTCTAGAGCCTCTTTATCCCTATATTTTGCATCTTCAATGTTTCCAATACGGCAATATAAATTTCCTAGATTGTTTAGCGTTATTCCTACATGCAGTTGGTACATGACATTTTTTGTGTCTGTTTCGAGGAGTTTTTTATAGACGTCAAGTGCCTTTTCGTACATTTCCTTCACGTCTTTGAATTGCCTGGTCTCTGAAAGCAGATTTCCTAAATTGTTGAGGGTCATTGCTACATTAGATTGGTATAAATCGTTTTTTTGGTCTGTTTTTAGAATTTTTTGCCAAATATCAAGTGCTTTCTCATAACAGTTCTTTGAATATTGAAGGTTCCCCATTTTCTTAAGATAGTTCCCTAAATTGTTTAATGCCAACGCTACACTTGATTGATACACAATATTTTCGGGGTCTGTTTTTAGAATTGTTTGCTTCAAATCAAGTGCTTTTTCGTAATTTTGTAATACTTCCTCGAAAAGCTCCATTTCCAAAAGCAAGGAACCTAAATTGTTGAGTGTTACTGCTACATATGATTGGCACAGAATGTTTCTGGGATGTAATTCGAAAATTTTTTGCCTTATATCTAGTGCTTTCTCTAATCGCTCTTTTGCCTCTTGTCTGTGTCCCATGTTTCTCAGTGTGCTTCCTAAGTTGTTGAGAGTCATTGCTACATTTGATAGGTACATAATATTTTGGGGATCTGTTTTTAGAACATTTTGCCTTAAATCAAGTGCTCTTTGGTACCAATCTTTTGCCTCTTCTATGCGTCCCGTATAAAAAAGCAAATTTCCTATATTGTTTTGTATTACTGCTAAATTTGATTGGTACATGGCGTTTTCGGGGTATGTTTCGACGAGTTTTTTATGAATTTTGAATGATTTTTCACACATTTGCGTTGCTTCTTGGAAACGCCCATTTTCTAAAAGAAAGAATCCGATATTGTTTAGTGTCAAGCCTAAGTTAGATTGGTACAATTCATTTTCAGGGTATTTTTTATGAAGTTTTTCGTGAATACTGAGCGCTTTTTTGTATTTTTGTTTGGCCTTTTCCATTTGTCCCATTAATTTAATCGAGTTTCCTAAATTGTTGAGCGTCATTGCCAAATGTAATTGGTACTCATTTGTCATCGGTTAACGAATTTTATGCACAACTTCGAATACCACGTATAGTGATTTTCCGACTTGAATGTTGA
>MDTP02000025.1 GCA_001714685.2 Methanosarcina sp. Ant1
CTGATTTAATTCCTTTTTAGCCTGATTTAATTCCTTTTTAGCTTGATTTACTTTCTTCTGGTGATATAAACTCCTAGCAATCCTAAAGCTGCAATTAATGCTTCAAACCCGGGGACGCTAAATGAGCCCTTTCCTTCGGCTTTTACTCCTCCATTATTGTCAGAATTGGAAGCTTCTCCAGGATTTTTTGAAGCCTCTTTTATCACAAAGGGATGCGTAAGTGAAATCGGGTTGTAATTGTCCTTGTTATCTCCAGGCCAATACATGCCGCTGAAGTGTACGGTATAGGTGCCTACTTTTTCTCCCTTGACATTAATGTTGATTGTTCGGGCAGTTCCAGGCGGCACGGAAAATGTTCCATAAACAGTACCTGCTGCACCTGCTTGGCCAAAGCCCTGTCCGTATACGTGAATACCAGAGGGTACACTGATTCTTGCATCTACATTCAGGGTCACATCATTGAGGGATGGATTATCTATATAAAGTTCGACAAGTCCGTCTTCACCTTTGGTGACAACATCATTAACTGGCCTCAGGACTACAGTCGGGCCTACCCTGAACTTTTGTTTAGCTACAGGAATTACTCCTGTGGCCTTGGTCACAGTGGTAGGAGAGGATTTATTCTCTAAGGGGGGTTGCTTGACGGATCCATTGACAGACGGATTAGCAGATAAATTGATGGATTGATTAACAGATCCATTAACAGATTGATTGGCTGATTCATTGGCCTTTAACATCTTTGATGCCACGTCTTTTGCTAATGGGTTTTCTGCTGCTCCTGCAACAATACTTGAGAAAGCAGCCCCGAAAACAAAGATTGACATAATTAATACGGGCAAATATTTTTTCAACTTTTATACCTCCTTTAGGGGTACTAAATCACCTTAGGACTTACGCGGTTGAACTACGAAACCAGTAGCACCAAAAAAATCAAACTGTTTTAAATATGTCATTTTTCACAAACCGCATATTCTTGATTTTGGTCCTCAAGTGGGTAAGTCCTATACTATACAATAGTTTTCGAAAAATATTTTAAAAATTTGGCTGTTGATTTTTGCCATATGTGATTTACTTTTAGACCTTTACTTTTAGACCTTTACTTTTAGATCTATACTATCCAACTGATATTGAGCATTTTGGTTTATTTTACTTTCGCTATAATATGTGAATATATTAGAGATTTTACTTACATAGTACAATAATTTTGGAAGAAAATATGAATTCCTGTGCTAATTACTCCATTTTTATTCCCCTAAATTTGAGTACTCACAGACAGCCGGGTAAAAATAATTAATAAAAGTGCCTTGAAAAAGGGTCTTCGAAGGAAGAAATCTGGAAAAAATGTATAGTTACTTGCTATTTTAGGGTCTCCAATTATAGCATCCGATTTCATTTTAGGTTATTTTGGATTGAATGTCTAAAATAAGGGATAAAAAAACCTAAAAATTAAAATTAAAGATTTTTTTCCGGTATTGAGAATTATAGTACTTTTCTTACTGTAATCCTTCAACATTTAAATAAAATACAAACGAAAACTCAAATCACAATTTTTATCTGACAAAAATATGTGCTAATCTGAAGGTAATGTTTTCAGGGCAGAGGAGTACAAATTAGATCTCCTATCAGATCGCTCTAAAGAGAGCCTCCGGGATAAATAACCTTTATGTAAGCTCTCTCTAAGCTGTCGGTTTTAGCCTTATGGGCTGATTTTCTGCTATCTTACGTACCACTATCTGATGTCAAAACAGGAGATTAGCAGTTTTGCTCCAAAAAGTATAGATTCTCAAATCTGTAATCTAATTTGAGGGTCACAAGAAGGTGAGAAAAATGAAAACTCGAATAGCATTAACAGATGCCAATCCTGAGAAAAGAATGGAAGCGATATATAATCTATTAGATAAATTGGGCATTTCATCAAATCCTACTTTGTTTAGAGTATCAGAGCTGTATATGTCCTCAACACAAAATAATAGAATAGGCATTGTATGTGACGATGTGGCGGAATATAAGCTCAGGGTAAATATTGGACCTGGAAAATACGATTACATTACACTCACTAACTATGTGAAAGAGAAAAGTCCCTGGAACATAGATATAAATAAAAATTTAATAATTCTGCCCGGCCAGGCTTTGACTAAGGTTTTCTATTCTGACATGGCAATATACTATGCTCAGCAGGGATACAGTACATATATTCTGGATAGGAGAGAAACAAATATTCCAATAAATGAGACGGACTTCAGTTATATGGAGAACTGGACCATTAAAGAGCACATGAGGGACACATACGACGGCGTCGCTATATCAAGAATTCATACAGCTATATTAAGCAATGAACCTGTAGAGAGTATAGAGGTTATGGCAATTGGGCACAGTCATGGGGCATTGATCATTACTGCTTATAAGGCTAGTGAATACGATGATATGTCTTTAGGTTCTGTTGACAGGATAGTGCCTGTTGATATTATCATTAAGTATGATCCTAAATACTCAGAGTTAATACAGGCGCAGGCGCAAGAATTTGAAATTTTTTCAGAAAGTTTGAAAAATAGAACATACAATGCTACTAATATGGCCATTATGATGCAGGTAGCCAATCTTGCTTTAACTGATCCCGAAGGAAACTATTCTTTTTATAACGGTCTTACAAACAGGCAATTTTTCAGGCTTATGGCTAGCCAGAGTTATACATTAAATGCACATCCCTATACTCCGAATTATCACTACTGGAGTGGGGATCTAAATGGCCTTTATTATGTTGACGAAAACCGGTTACTAAATTTGACCTTGGCCGGGGGTGCAGTCCCTTATACCCCAAAATGTATGGATCAGTATATGGCAGGTTTGATGGGCAATGTGGAAGGCTATGAGATCGATTTTTCGAGAATAAATTCTCCTGTTCTTTATATAGGACTAGGAGGAGGTTTTAGTGAATATGGCTCATGGTGGTATAAAAACGAAGTCGGAAAAACAAATGGTAGAGTAACTTCCATAAACTGGAATAACCAGGGTCACTGCAGTATAGCACTGGATTACAATTCTCCTGACTTATGGGCACTTATAAACAGCTGGGTAAAAAATAATCCGACAAAAAAATGAGAGCCTGCAAGAGAAAAGAACCCATCAAAAAAGATCCTGTGGTTTGAAGGCTCTTAATCTATTTTTGAATAAAACACATCAAGATTGAAAAATCAAGATTGGATAATAAGATTGAAATAAATTAGGGAGAGCTCTAGCCTGTTTCAGGCTGAAGCTCCATCAACTCTTGAAGCAGGCTCTGTTCTTAGAAGTGCTCTCAAGAAATACCCTGCCCAGATATACATTAAGAGAGAACCTATTCCATTGCCTATGACCATTCCCCACCAGGCTCCTTCCTGACCCATATTAAAGGTGATTGCTAAGAGCGCTGCAAACAGCGGGGTGAAGACAATGGTTCTCAGGAGAGTTGCAACCAGAGCACTCATGCCTTTGCCTGCTCCCTGGAAGAAGGAAGAGGAAAAGAAACCAAGCGCAGCTATTGGATAGAACAGACACATCACTTTCAGGAAGTAAGCAAGGTCAGCTGTTATATGGGTTCCACTTTCAGATTGTGTAAATAAGGAGGCTATTTGTGTGGCAAAGATGAACAGAAAAGCTCCGATTCCACATTCTATAAGGAATCCAAGTTTCGTTGAGTAAGAAAGCACAACCTTTGCTTTTATATAATCATGAGCGCCTATTGCAGCTCCGGTTACAGAAATAATAGCCGTTGACATTCCTATTAGAGGAGCCATTGCAATTGTCGCTATTCTCCATCCTGTAGAATAAACCGCAACCCCATCAGTATTACTTACAAGTACAATAATGAAATTTAAGAATATCATTGATAAAGACATGGAAAGTTGCTGGACTGAAGCCGGAACTGTAACCTCAAAGATTTCTTTTACAATTTGTTTATCAAAGTGGAAATTCTTGAAATCGAAAGTCAAATAAGTATCTTTTCTGAAGAACAGCCAGTTACCCATCATGAGACAAGATATCGCTATGGAAAGTAAGGTCGCCCAGGCCGCGCCTGCAATTCCCATATTCAGGTTGTAAATGAATATAGGATCAAGGATAATATTCAAGACTGCACTGACAAGCATGGCTTTCATGGCTCGCTTTGAATCTCCCTCGCTTCGGAGAATTGCATTAGCCACGCTGGAAAAAAATATCACGATGCTTCCAAGGAAAATAACCCGAGCAAACGCTACTGCAAGTTCTGTAGTTTTTCCGGCACCTGCAAGTGTAAAAAGCTGAGGGGCAAAGATGTAAAAAGGAATTGTAAATAAAATAGAGAGTAAAACAGTTATAATTATAGTGTGCACTGCTGCGTTGTCTGCTCCTACCTTATCCTGAGCTCCAATCCTGCGGGAGATAGCAGCTCCCCCCCCTATACCTATTCCATTGGATAAGGCCATGCTTATAAAGAAGAATGGGAATACAAAACCCATTGCTGCAAGGGCATCTGCTCCAAGTCCGGAAACCCAGTATGTATCAATTAGGCTGTATATTGTCTGCACGGACATGGCAACAATCATCGGAATTGACAGTTTCACTATAGCTTTTTTTGGATCACCAAGCAGTGTTTTTACACCAGTAGTCTCCATTTTTTCCGCATTGCCGGCAGAAATTCTGTTTTTATCTTGGTCATTTTTCATTTATTACATCTTCCTCAATTATCATTTCAACCCGAATTTGACAGAAGCTGATATTTTATAATGTATAAATGGGCTTCATGCTTATGTTTTCTTCATACAATTCAAAGTTCTATCTTGTGTTTTTTGATTTTTGACATTTTTCATTTTTCCGAAAGATTCTGCGCCGATGCAATGCTTTTTTCTTAAGAAATACTGTACTAATTAGTAGAATCTGTCAAATTAAGGTTTCAAAGCACGTTTTTTACGTTTTTAAGTTTCTTTCTGCGAGTACCGGCTCTTTTATGTCTACAGAATTACAATCCGCCTCTTAACTCATTCATTGTACTTTACTCGTATCTCAAAGCATCCACAGGTTTCATTTTTGAAGCCCTGTATGCAGGTACTGCTCCTGAGATCACACCTATCATAACTGCCAGAACAAGCCCTTCAACTATCAATTTCGGGCTTAACCCACTCCCTGATGCCATATTTCCCATCATCGATTGGAGGCCAGCTGAAACAATCGCTCCCAGCATAACTCCAAGGATGCCGCCAACAAGACCTACCATTGCGGAGTTATAGACGAAAATCATAAGGATATCCTTATTTTTCGCCCCAATGGCTTTCATAGTCCCGATTTCCTTTGTTTTTTCAAGCACAGCGGTAAACATAGTATTTGCAATTCCAACAGCTCCTACAATCAGCGACACTGCAGCAATTGCTCCAAGGAAAAGAGTCATCGAATCCAGCATACTGGTAACTGTCTGGGCCATGGACTTTAAGGCAGTTACGGAAAAGTCCCTGTCAGCTTCTTTATTGATGTGTCTGGAGATCATAAGCTTTTTTTCAATCTCCTTAACCACTGTGTCTACCACATCTAAACTCTGAGCTTTTACCTCGATGGAGTCATAGATTTCTTTTTTTGCATCTGTAACCACGTTCACTGCTGCGTCTATCGGCATGTAGATCTGATTGTCTTGACCTCCGTCTGCCTCTTTTAGAATTCCGACGACTCTCACAGACTTACCTTTGACCGTTATAACCTGGTTAACTCCAATGTCTTTTTTATATAGCTCACTGGCAACGCCGCTCCCGATAACCGCAACATATTTGTCTGCTGGTTCGAGCAGCCTTCCGGACTTCACTTCAAGAGAGTTCATGTACTTCCAGACCTGGGGATCCACTCCTGTAATCGAAAGAGTTGCATTTTCTCCATTGTAGCTTACGCCCTCTCTGCCGGAAATCTCGCCGGTAACATACATTAGGCCTTCTACACCTCGGAGGGCATCGATATCGTGTTTTGTCAGTAGGACATCCGTTGATGTCCCCCCTCCAAATTGACGGAATCCGTGCTCTTCCGACTGAGCTCTTGAGTATCCGGGCGATATGGTGATGCTTGACAGGTCCATGGAGGAAAGCCTGCTCTGCATCTGTCCCTGCATGGCATCCCCAAGGGAGATAATCCCGACTACTGCCCCAACACCTATAACAATTCCAATAATAGTAAGCCAGCTCCTTAGTTTGCTGTGCCGGAGCATGTTAAGGGCCAATTTCAAGTAAGTTGCGTTTCTAATTGAGCATCCCTCCAGTTTTTGCTGATTTTTCAATTCTTCAGCATTCCTGAGCTGGAGTCATTTTCAGATGCTTTACCTTCGGCTTTTTTCACTCCCTGTTTTCGCCTGCGATACAGGAAGACTCCTGCTCCTGCAATCACTATTATCACGATAACGAGCAGGTAACTGAGACCACTAGTGCTGTTACCGGATGCTCCTGAACTGCCTCCAGTGCCAAATCCTGAAGCTGGGACTGTTACATCTTTATCAACTGTTATTCTTTCTCCCTTTGTATCTGTATATTCAATCTGGATTTTTAATGGACTTGAATCCATCGAAGCAGATGTTGTATTGTCTCCGTTTGCTTCACTTGCATTTGTGGTATCGGGGTCTGTTCCTGAATCTTCAACTGCAGCCTGTGCACTCGTAACGTTAAAAGAAGCGATTGTGTAGTCGCCTTTCTGAAGATTCCCCACGATAGTTGAAGGACTTCCTGATAC
>MDTP02000026.1 GCA_001714685.2 Methanosarcina sp. Ant1
CCTACACGACGGCTCTTCCGATCTCTCTCTAGCAGTCTCCCTTAACCATTCTTCGGGAAACATTTTTCGGAGAGGATTTTCGATAGAAGATTTAAACTCGGTATCCATGAATAAATTAATTTTATACTATAAATAATATAAAAACGTATGCAAGAAAATCATTTATTCCTTAACCGATGACCAATGAATTGGTCCTCAGTTAAGTGAAAAATCAGACAAATTGCACTTACTTCCACAACAATTGACTAAAATTTCTACAAGCAATGTTGGCAAGGGAGCAACAGAACATAATTTGCGGAATCAAGGTTAAGTTGACATTTATATCCCTTGGGCTAGACAGGCTGTCCGAAAATTACTATTAGCAATAAATGAATTCCTTCTTTTTCAATTTAAAGGTCTTAAATACGTTCTTTTTGTCATTTTTTACCTAAAATTGAATTGTCGGACAGCCTGTTTAGGGTGGGGGCTGCACGCAATTTGATTTTTCACATTTTGATTTTTCGCATTTTAATTTTACATTTTTTAATTTAGATTCCTAATTAATTTCTTATTTATGTAATGGAATCTAAATATTCAATATTGAAAATACATAAGAACGATAAACTTTTTATATGCAGAAAGATTAAGATTTATCACGCACTGTTTAAATTTTTATTGATTTAGAAATGGGAGGTATTTTACGGCTAACAAGGCTCCAACTTTAGTCTTTCCGATTGAAACTGACGAGTCCGCAGTCTTCTCGCTCCCTTTCAGGCTTACAGTTTCAAGCATACTTTTTGCTGCACTTTTACTGCTCTCTTCGATTTCTGTTTACGATTTTCTGGACGGGGTAAAGGAAAAAGAAGCTCTGGATGAGGTCTCAAAGCTCACGGCTGCTGCCGAGCAACTCTCACTGCGAGGAGAGGGAAGTGAAGTTACCCTGGAACTCAACTTGCCTGATAAAGTTGCAGTAGATTTCGGGACTTTACCCGGACGTCAGGGCAAATGGCCTGCAGATGCAAATAATTACTGCATCCAAATAGGAGGAAAAACTACATTCTATTCCTCAGAAGCCTCTTTTTCAAATCCCGAACTTAATAGGCCTGTATCTCTTGGCTCAGGCAGGCACAGGCTGCTTCTCTCAACAAAAATAGAATCGAAATCAGGAAAGCTTTTCGTACTAATTTCTGAAAAAGGGCTATAGTAAGGGTATTCATTGAGGGGTATATGCTTTGAGGGAATTTACTGACGACAACTCAGCATGGGCCGATTTTCTGATATCAAAAGCAGCTCTGATCCTTGCAAGTATTATCCTTTTTGCAGCTCTTTTTCATCTGGTTTCAGGTTTTAAGGACTTTGAAGCACAGAAACAACTGGACTATCTCGCCTGGGATTTCAAAAACGCAGTAGATGAAATAGGAGCAAAGAATTTTCAGAAGGAGTTTCCGGAGGATTCTCTTGAGGAATTTCAGGAGACCTACTATTGCTTTAAAGAGAAAGAAGTTTTTCGGGCTTTACCTTTTGGGAAAGATGTAAAGATACACGTTTCGGGAGAATACATCAGTCTGGAAGCCGAGTCTGATGGAAGGAGCTTCAGTGCTGTAAGACCTTTTGCCTTCAGAATTCTGCCCTTCAACGAATCCGTTCTTCAGGAAAAACTTCGTACAAGGTTTGGGGCTGAGGGCAGTGTGGGATCTCCCCTTACAGCTGATTATGCGGAAATTAAGGCTTTTTTTCAAGCGCTTGGGACAAAAGAAGCAGTCATAAACCCGGAGAGGAATGTCTCATTGAAGAAAGAACTTATTTATATAAAGGACAAAGAGGGGGTTTCCGCTTTTGCTTGCATCCTTATTTATCAATAATCTGTGCAAAGTTGTCAAAAATTCTGTAAAAACATCGTTCACATCGTTTACATCGTTTACATCGTTCACATCATCCACATCATCCACATCGTTCACATCATCCACATTAATGTTCAGGGATGAACGGGGAGTCCTTGAACCTCAGTCCGACCTTCTCTCAACAGCACTTGCAGTTATAGGTTTTGTAGTTCTTGCAGCTCTTATGTCTCAGGCATATCTGGGATATGAAGACCGCTCCTTTGCCCTGGAAAATTACGAGAGCGCTTCCCTACTTGCAGATAGCCTTGCAGCAGCTCCTGCCCTGAAAGTCGAAAGTTCTAATATGCTGTCTGCAGCTGCCCTCGATAAACTGTCTGGTCCTGAAGGAACTGTGGCGAGAGATAGACTTTTTGCAGCTTTTTCCGGAAATTACCTGTTTCTTATTGAAATCCGAACAGGTAACGAGCAGTGGCAGTGGCGGATTGAGCCTAATAATGCCGAGCCAGACTCTTTAATGAAAGGTCGAGAAAAAGTTGCAGCCTCCGTGCCTGTGGTTATCGAACTAAATCCTGCGGAATCTGTCCCAGGAACCCTTACTGTTGTGCTTTATAAGACTGGATGGATGTGAGATCTAAGCATGGTGAAAATCTGGGGAGATCGAAAATGAAAACAGGAAATCCAGAAACGAAGGACATAGCGAGGTGATACATTTGAAATATCCTAAAACCCCTGGAGCTATCCGAAAGAAAAAAGACACGCTGATTGCCGAGTATTCAGGTTATTCTACGGTCTTCGACGCTCTCTTTTTGCTTGTCTTGGTTTCGCTTGCAGGTGTCCTGCTCATGCCTTCACTGCAGGCAGAAAAACAATATGTTGCAGCCGGATATGTCACTTCCTCAGAGCTGGATACTTATGTGCTTGAGTCGCTTCTTTCCTGCAAACTTGATGATTTCGAATATGAAATTACCCCTATATCTGCACTTAATATTTCCATGCCTGAAAACTCGGTTGTCAAGAATACTTCTCATACCCTTTTTGGGAAAGAACAGAAACACAGGACTTTTGCTGACATTATAGCCGAATACCTGGCTCTTTCCCTTACACTTTCAAATAACGTTTCAAATAACGTTTCAAATAACGTTTCAAATAACGTTTCAAATAATGTTTCAAATAATGGTCCTCCAGTTTTACTAAACTCTCTTGCTGCAAATTACTCTTCCCGGGATTCTGAAGTTATTTCTGCTTATCTGGACCAAAAAGTTGCAGGAAGGTTTTCTTACAGGTTTGAAGCATACTGGCACCCTGTCGAAGCTTTTCCTATGGAAAGTGAACTTATTATAGGGGAGGAGCCGCCTGCAAACGCAGTCCGGCAAAGTGCAAAGCTTTCCATGCCTCTTTATGCCAGTGCCGCTTCCAGGGATACTCTCCTTGCCTGTGTTAATGATTCCTTGCTTGAAGTTGCTCTCAACTCTTCAGATGAAGAAGCTTCAAAGGTGCTCTTTCAGGCTTTTAATGCTTCTCTTGACGCTGCAGCTCAAGAAGGCGCAGAGGCGGTTGTTGAACTGCTTTTCCCATCGGATTACTTCGGGTCGGTTTTTGGAGAGGAAACTGACGAGTCTTTCCAGACTCTGCTCTACGGGGTTCCCGAAGATCCTGACGCAAAGAATTCTTCTTCCGTCGAAAAAATGTTCAATGCCTACTTTTCGGATATGCTTGTATCCGGCTTCCAGCTTGATTCCGAAATGTATCCTGAAAATAGATCCACATCTGACCTTTCTTTGTTTAAAGAGCAGCTGGCAGGTCATATAAAAGATGAGATCAGGGAAGAACTTGAATCTAAGTTTTCAGGTGAGATTAACGAAACAGTTTATTCCATTCTTGAAACCGAAGATATTTCTAAAGCTCAATTTTTCCGAGATTCACTTATCGAGTCCATTTACAGGCAGATAAATCCCGGAGGAGCACGAATAGTTTTGAGCCTCTGGAATCCTGCTTCATGAGTCTGAAATATGCGCTCGTCGCCGAACCTTCCCAATTGAAACGGAGGCTGAATGTCTTTGTATCCCAACACAAAGTATATATCATATTGTGCGCTCTCTAATGATGTTTTTACCGAAAAACTTACGCTATTACAGGAATTCCTGAAAAGCCACGCAACTGTTTATTGTGGCGGATTAGAATCTCCCGATCGATGTGTTGGTCCGTTATATTCGGTAAAGATATAACTTCAGCCCGAAGAACTTTCTTCCGGGCATCGATCAATTGATATCTGGAGAATTATTATGGCAAAAATGCATACCAAAAGAAAAGGCAAATCTGCTTCCACCAGGCCCAACAGAACCGAACCGCCTGAGTGGTGCAAGGTTAGCGCAGATGAAGTCGTTGCAATTACGCTCGATCTCTGGAAACAGGGTGTTTCTACATCAGAAATCGGGATGGTTTTAAGGGACCGTCACGGAGTCCCTGATGCCAAGCTTATCACAGGCAAGAAGGTCACGGCCATCCTCAAGGAAAACAATGTTGCTTCGAACATTCCAGAAGACCTTACCAACCTTATCGTAAAGGCTCTGAAACTCAGGAAGCATCTTTCTGTTAACAAGAAGGACGTCCACAACAAACGTTCCCTCAACTTAACAGAATCCAAGATCCGAAGACTTGTTAAGTACTATAAACAGGAAAAGGTACTTCCGAGAGATTGGTTCTACAAGCCTGAAACTGCAGAAATGATGATTACCAGGTAACCCTGGAAGTCTCTTTTTGGTCGGTTTTGCCTCTCCGGCAAACCGTACCTCAGACTCTTTTTAAAATTGCTGTTTTTACTCTTTCCTTCTTAATTAGAGAATTATAAAGCGTAGTTTTCACAGTAAACTTTCTTAAAAAAAGTAGGTTTCACAGTAAACTTAATTAAAAATTTATTTTTTGTAAACCTGCAACTTCCCCGATAGCTACTGGCAGACCATACACCTCTTCGATCACTTCCGGCAGCTTTTCCGTCCAGAATTGAGAAACTTAGTTTACTTGAAACTGTTTTTCGTATTTCTCACCAGTAAATTGCAATCCATGACCATATTTTTTAAGTTATTTCGCGCCGCACCAGGGTTATCTTGCAAGGAGCTGGAAAATAACATATATCGTGGCAAAACTAACCCAGGCGACTATGGGATAGAGCATGTACGCGATATTCACCGAAACGTTTCTGACCTGATAAATCACAAAAATCGCCAGCGCAAGATAGAGAATATTTCCTGCCAAACCCGGGACAAGCTGATAGTTCAGGGTATGAAGCGGATAGGTCCATGTTGCGACAATTAAGATGATAACAAGGGTTACTTCTTTACTTATTCCGCCGCTATTCTTGTAGAGCAGCCAGGCAGTTCCTATCATAAGTATACTCAATATGGCCCAAACAAAAACAACTATATCATCAACCCATTGTAGACTTTCCGCAATACTTACGAATATTTGTTTATTCATCTCCACCCCTCAACCGTCACACAGGTTCCGCTCGGTTGTTATTTCCCAGGATTATGTTCCCATTCTCATCTTTGATGCTCATTCTTCATATTTATCCCTCTTCCTGTGTGCTCCCTCTGGTGAAAGCGAAAAGAAGCTGATCAGGCATCTTATATCTCAAATTTATTGTTTTTGGTCGATAATTTCCAGGCTGATATCTATCCATCTGGATTTATGGATAAGGGAACCCATAGATATGACATCTACCCCTGTTTTTGCATAACCTTCAAGGTTTGCCTGAGAAATTCCTCCGGACGCTTCAACAATAACCGAATCTCTAAGCCCTTTTTCTTTAAGTATTTCCAGGGTTTCCCGGACTGCTTCGGGCTGCATATTGTCCAGCATGATAATATCAGCTCCGAGTTTCGCAGCAAGTACAGCGTCGTCTGCAGACTCGACCTCAACTTCTATTTTCCGGGTAAAGCCGGTTTTTTTCGCTGCCTCAATCGCGGCTTCGATTCCCATCAGTTTGACGTGGTTGTCTTTAATCATCACTGAGTCCGAAAGGTTGAACCTGTGGGGATCTCCTCCGCCTGCAGCTACAGCCAGTTTTTCGAACTTCCTTATTCCGGGTGTGGTTTTTCTGGTACACGCTACCCTTGTAGTTTCAGAATGTTTTCTTACAATATCCATACAGGCTCGGGTAAGAGTTGCAATCCCGCTCAGGTGCCCGAGGAAGTTCAGGGTAAGCCTCTCTGCCCTTAGAATAGATACTGCCCCTCCTTTTAGCCCGAAAATTACATCTCCTTCTTTTAGACGATCCCCATCTTTAAGGGTCGTTTCTGCCTGAATTCCAAGATAGCAAAAGATTGATCCGGCTTCTTTAATCCCGGCAACAATACAGTCCTCTTTTGTGAAAATAACGGCTTCTGCAGGTCTGTCAGGTACAATAGTACACGAAACATCATCGTACCCCAGATCTTCTTCTATAAAGCTTTCAAGCTCTTTTATAAGCATGATTTTTACCTCGCTAATTAATGTTGCCCGAATTTATAAGATGTACGGGTGTTTTTCTACATGCATTTGAGTATTTTTCTACATGCGTTTGGGTGTCTTTCTACATGCGTATAACATTGAAGTTAGTGAAAACAAAAGGTAAGAAAAGCCTTTTGAATAAGGAAACAAAGATGCTCAACAACAGAAGATTTAAAGAGGGAGAAAAGAATAAGTACCCCGGCCGGACTTATGAAGCTGGCAATAATATAAATATCAATATATATTGATTATCTATCAGGAGCTGGAACGCTGAAAATAGGAATTATTGGTTGCGGATTTATTGGCGGACAGATTTGCAGGGCTATCGATAGTGGAGCTGTAGATGCGGAATTGTCTGCTCTTTGTGACTCTTCGGAGAGCAAAGTCCTTGAACTTGCAGCGTCCCTGAAAAGGTGCAGTCCTGCTTATATGAAGATTGAGGAATTACTGCACAGTGTAGATCTTGTTATAGAGAGTGCATCTCAAAACGCGGTCAGGCTCTTCGTACCAAGGGCCCTTGAAGCAGGATGTGATGTGATGATTCTCAGTGTAGGTGCTCTTGCGGATGAAGAACTCAGGAAAAAGCTCTTTAGACTTGCACAGCAGAATAACTGCAAGCTCTATTTCCCTTCGGGTGCCGTTGTTGGTATCGATGGGATAAATTCCGCGTCAGCCGCGGAAATATCATCAGTTACCCTGACTACCAGAAAACCTCCTTCAGGACTCGCAGGAGCTCCTTATGTTGTATGCAAGGGAATTGAACTTGAAAAGATAGAAAAAGAAACCCTGCTTTTTGAAGGCTCTGCCTCAGAAGCTGTCAAAGCCTTTCCTGCAAATGTAAATGTAGCAGCTACAATAAGCCTTGCAGG
>MDTP02000027.1 GCA_001714685.2 Methanosarcina sp. Ant1
CTATGGATAAGATGATTTTCAATTCAAGACCGCGTTGGGTTTTATGATGGTATCCACACAAAACAACGAAGATCCAAAATAATAAGGAGAACGATAAAAGTGAATTCCAAAAGAGTAAAATGAAAAATAAGAAGGATTTAGACGATCAGGTATTTTCGGTCTTTGATTTGAGTCCTGCTATCTACGCCAAGTATTCCGACAATCTCTATACCTTCACTTCCGACTTCTGCAAGTTGGGAGTAGATCTCAGCCCTTGATATATACTTTTCAGTCCTTGTTCCATCCGCTTCTTCTATTTTGATGGTTATCTCTTCTTTATTGTTTCCTTTTGCCAGACACTCCTGGACAATTACACCGTACTGCTCGGCAATCACTTTCAGGCAGTCAAATATCTGGTTGGTTGAGAGTGCATCCTCTTCATCAAGCAGGACTTTAGAAAGGGTATAATTACGAATATTTGCTCTGAGATAAGCCTGGACTCTTTCCGGAATCTTTGCTAGGCTTTCCGTATCAATAAAAGCCCCAAGTTCTTTGTCGGCGGTAATTTCCTTGTTATCCTCATATACGAAATATCTGAATTCTCCGCCTTCTATCCTGAATTTTCGATTTGCTTTTTTATTTTCAATGATTAGGCGAATGTTTTTCTGGCTGTCGTATTCCAGGTAACTTACGAGAAACTCGGAAAGATCCTGCATTTTTATTTTTTCTTCTTTTCTCAGGATGCCTGCCCGTGTCCAGCCTGGCAGGCTCAAGTTTCCAACAAGCTTTTCTACTGTCAAGGACTCTTCTGGAAATCCAAGTCTATAATGGTACTGCAAGCCTGAAACCGAACCTTCCATCTCGCCTGTAACGCCATTCACCCCGCTGGAAAGCTCAAATCTCTTTTCAGCCCCATAAACTCCTGAAATTAAAAATCTTGTGAGAACTTCCAGGATTCTGCTTTCAAATTTTCTATATTCATGAGCAGTTCCACTTTCTATTTTTCTGTACTCGGCTTCGAGGACTTCCCGTTTTTTCTCGAGATTCTCACTGCAGGTATGGAGGATTGAATTGCTGCAGGGTACGACGTCTTCAATATTAACTTCATTCACTAACTTATTAAGTAGCAAGCCAAGCTTCTCTTCAAAATCATTCATTCCTTTTATTCTGCTGTTTAATTCGTGGAGAGCTTTTTTATGCTCGCACTTAATTTCTATTATGGAATTCTCCAGAGGGATCACCCTGGAAGTTATATCTAAAAATATTTTCAGATCCTCAATGAAATCCCGCTGTACAGGCAGTTCCGTAGAGTCCTGGTAAATATATTTCATAAAAGCACCATGGAAAAGTTAAACAACCCTTCAAGCATTCTATGACCTTTAGCTATATAACGTTTTATCCAATGTCTTTTTTTATTTTTTAAATATGTCTCCCCTTTCTTACGCTAACGTATATCTTATCCTTACTTTCATAAGATGGCTAGGAGAGCCAGTCCATCATTATCTTATAATAGAACTTTTCGGACGGGGTCCAGAATCTCATTTATATATTTTGCAGCTGAATTTTTCAGGTCCATAGGATGTACATTTTCTGCCACAAAAGCAAACTCCATTTCGGAGTAACTGGGGTATGTAAGGTTTCCACCAAACTTTTCAGGTCTCTCTATGACAACTGTTTCGTATCTGGGGAAGATATGATAGCGGAAAAGAGCAAGAATCGGGTTTTCTTCTACATCTCCCATTTTACAGAAGGCTTTCTTAAACTTTCTGTAGATCTCTTCTTCAGTATCGTCCACTGAAATGAAATTATCCTTTGAAGAAGCCATCTTGGTTCCGTCTAATCCGAGTAGAATCGGGGTGTGAATGCAGATCGGTGTTTCGAATCCCAGACTCTTTAAGTTTTCGCGGGCAAGCATATGGATTTTCCTCTGGTCAATACCTCCAACTGCGATATCAACTTCGAGCATGGCAATATCAACAGCCTGCATCAGGGGGTATACCATCTGGGAAACGGTTGGGTCATCCATAGCACGCCCAACTTCATCCATGCTCCTGCGTGCTCTGTTAAGAGTTACTGTCCTTGAAAGTTTGAGAACATTTAACATGTATTCAGCTCCCAGCTGGTAATCGGATCCGTACACAAAATCGGTTTTCTCTTCGTCAAGCCCGAGAGCAACAAAGCATCGTCTGTTATAATCTGCAGTCTTTCTGACCTCTTCAAGTGTACCTTTTCTATTCAGATAAGCATGCACATCCGCAAGCAGGACAATGATCTTGAATCCGGCTTTTTGCAAGTCAATTAGCTTGTTTACTGTAAGGACATGCCCCATATGGATTTTCCCGCTTGGTTCGTATCCTACATAGGCACGTGGGGCTTCCTTTTTGGTAAGAAGTTCTTCAAGTTCTTCTTCAGTTACAATTTCCTGTACGTTTCTTTTTATAAGTTCGAGTCTGTCCATTGCCTCTACATTCCTGACCTTTATTTTCTTATTCTCAAAAACTCAATTTCTATTAATAAGTTTCTCTAAAAGCGCTATCCCTTCTTTCGATTTGAATTTAGGAATTTCCCAGTTCTGGGTAACTTTCCTGCGCAGAGATTTTGTTTCCTTACCAAGGATCGGATTAAAGCCGGCGATTTCATATTCCTCTGTGGAAATGATAATCCCCCTCCTCTGCCAGGCAGGAAGTGTGGCAAGGTTAATCCCTCTTTCAAAAAGCATTTCGTGGATTTCCCATTCTTTTTTTCCTTTCAGGTATTTCGAGGCTTCATCCTTATTCATTCCTTCATATATCAGTGTGTAGTAACCCCAGGATGTCACAAAATTGCGCCAAGCTTCAAGCTGTCTCCAGTGGAAATAAGCAGGAATTTCATCTTTTTGAAGAGCCACTATTCTTGAATCAAAAGCCACAGGTTCTTCAAGCCGCAAATTTATTGTAAGGGCGCTTCCCAGAAAGCTTGCCACAACAGAGTCAATTTTTTCCACTCGCCCTTCAAATGAAAGCTCCATAAATAGAAAACTGATCTCATCCGAAAAAGTGTAGGCAGAGAGGAGGCCTAAACCGCTTTTTTTAATTAAAAGTTCGGCAGTATCTGCCATTGCCGTGGCGAAGGTTTGATCATAGGGTTTCTTAAAGCCCAGGCCCAAGAGCGTATTTCTAAAATTCCTGCCATCAGCGCGCACAACCACAGGAGGGATACAGCGCATCTCAGCAAAGATTTCCCGATTTTTCATATAGCTTTCAAAATTTATTAGTCCTCTTTACGCTTCTTGTATCTCTGGACAATATCTCTTATAATGATAATATCTGCTGCGGTTATAACCCAACGGTAAGGAATAATTACACCTCTGCTACCCAGGTCAAACAGCTCCCTGTTAATATCCGAAACGGCAAGCCCAGTAATTTTCTGCTCCTCTATGTCGATTACAAGGTCCTGCAACTTTCCTACATAAACACCGGTATTTGTGTATATGTTTAAACCAAAGAGTGATGTAAGTTCTGCGCGCATTATATCCCTGCTTTGTAAATTAATTTAATTTTATTTTCTAATCTTATATGAAAAGCATACTTATATATCTTACAGTTTTACTGTCTTATAATTACTATTTCTATCGTCTTTTCAGTTAAAGATGAATTCTCAGTCTACTTTATTAGTACTTTATTATAAAATATTCCTTTTTAAGTTAATGAGAGGTAAAGGTATTTCACCCTTATTAAATTCTCTTTCCAATATTTGAATGCAGAAGAGGTATTTTTAGTTGGATTAAGTTGACACACTTGTTTACTCAAAAGTTTACTTAAAATGGGCAACTTTTGTTCACTATTTTTTAATGATATTGTTTAATCTGAAAACAAAAATGGATACATATTTTATAATTTTTTAGCTCACAGGTAAATTTCTAAATTACCTCTGAGCAGAGCCCTTTAGTCTTTTGTATAACTCTTCTTTTCATACTCGCATGTTTATCTTTGCATCCGGTACATCCATTTTATACTTCGATCTGTGAAATTACTTTTCGAATAATTTCTGAGGATTTCCTAAGGATTTCGTACTGGCCTTGATCGAGCTTGAGTTCGAGGATTTCTTCAACTCCGGATGCTCCCAGCTTTACGGGCACACCGAAGTAAATCCCTTCCTGCCCATATTGTCCTTCAAGATAAACACAAGCTGGAAGCACACTTTTTGAGTCTTTAATGACCGCTTCAGCCATAGACACGATAGCTGAAGAGGGTGCATAAAAGGCACTGCCCTGTTTAAGAAGTTCCACGATTTCGGCCCCTCCATTTACTGTTCTCTCTACCAGCCTGGAAATCTTATCCTCCGGAAGCAGATCTGGAAGTGGAATTCCTGATACTGTAGTATATTGGGGAAGAGGTACCATAAGATCGCCGTGTCCTCCTATAACCATTGCCTGCACATTCTTTCTCGAACACTTCAATTCTTCTGCAATAAAGCTTGCAAAACGCCCAGCGTCGAGAACTCCGCTCATTCCGAATACTTTTGTTGTCTCAAATCCTGTTGACTTCATAGCTACATAAGTTATAATGTCGAGTGGATTTGTGACATTTATTACTATAGATTCCGGAGCATACTTTGCGATGTTTTTGGATACCTCTACTATTATTTTGGAGTTCGTTTTGATCAGATCTTCCCGACTCATTCCAGGTTTTCTGGCAATTCCCGCTGTAATAATTACAAGATCAGAGTCTGCGATATCCGAATAATCATTACTCCCCAATATGGAGGTGTCATAACCTTTTATTGCCCCCGCTTGCATTAAATCAAGAGCTTTTCCCTGCGGTAGCCCTTCAACAACATCCGTCATGACAATCTCGCCAAGTTCGAGTTCAGCTAGCCGCTGGACTGTAGTCGCTCCTACATTTCCTGCACCAATCACGGAAATTTTAGCCATTACCTGCACTCCTGTATCAAACAATTTATTTTAGGATTATTCTTTATTTTCTGCCTTTAGAAATTTATTCTGTTTACTGGTTATTATTACGGGTAAACCAGTATTTAATATTTATTTTTATTGTTGTACTTTAAAATATTCTTTATTCTTATCTCTTTAAATTGTTGTTTCTCGTTCTTAATACTTTCAGACCTCATGCAGTATTTTTATTAAAGATTAATCCCATGATTAACGGGAAAACATGCTAAATAATACATATATTCACATTCCCGGTGTAGGGAAGAGCCTTGAGCGAAAAATCTGGGCTCAAGGAATACATACATGGGAAGAGTTCCTTGAGATGGGAGATAGGATATCAATACCTTCAGCCCGGAAAGCCAGAATATGTGAGGGGATAAAGAAATCTTCCGAGCATCTGGCGGCAAAAGATTGTTACTTTTTTTCTCAATGTCTTCCTTCTGCGGAACACTGGAGGGCATATCCTCTATTTTCCGATTCCGTCGCATTCGTTGATATCGAAACAACAGGGCTTTCTCAGCATAGGGATAAAATAACCGTTGTTGGAATCTATGACGGGAGAGAGTCAAAGGTATATGTAAGAGATATAAATCTTGATGAAATTGTAGAAGAATTCTCTAAATACAGGCTACTTGTGTCCTTTAACGGTGCGCGTTTTGATCTTCCTTTCATAAAGTCCGAATTTCCTGAAATAGAATTCAAACAACTCCATATAGATCTTATGTACCCTTTAAGGAGAATAGGATATAGCGGTGGCCTCAAAAATATTGAAAAATTGCTTGGAATCTCCAGGAGTGAAGATACAGAAGGTATGACCGGATTTGATGCCGTAAAGCTCTGGAAGCAATATGAAAGAGGAGACAAGGAAGCTCTGGATAAACTTATTAAATATAACAAGGAAGATATAGTGAATCTGAAAACTATTATAGAGCTTACTTACCCTAAAATGGTTGAAAAAGCTCAAAAGACCTAGATAGGCAAGTCTTCAAGGTTTGGAGCGAAAAGAGGCAGGAATCTCCGGCAGCAGAAATATATTTTTCGTTGATAATTATTTCCTTATCTTGAGTTAATAGTTTATGTACTTAAACCGGGAATAACAATTATATATTTTGACTGTATTAATAAATTATATACATATACTACGTTAATAATTTATGTACTTATACTGCATTAGTAATTTATGTACTTATATTACCGTTCTTTGTATTAGGCCTAAGTGGTACATTGCCAGCCTTTTGGCAAATTTTTGTCCGCTATAGAATTTTATCGGTACATTTGGTAGAGAAGGGGAATTCGATGGAATTTACACTGAAGTTAGGGGATAAAGTCACAGTAGCAGACGTAAGAAAACTCCATGATATGGAAGATGTATTGTTTGATAAGGAATGGTTTGATGGAACAGAGGCGAGAAATAAAGATATGTATTACATGTACAGGGATCTCGCTAAAAATGATGCTGATCTTGAAGTAATTAAAGCCCATCACCTCAGGTACGATATTACTGTAATCCCACCCGGAATGCTTGGGTCGGAATATACCAAAACCGTAGGTCACTATCATCCTCAAGTTCCCGGTACAGATATTTCTTATCCTGAAATCTATCAGGTACTTGAAGGCTCTGCTACATATCTTTTGCAAAAAGTGGAACAAGAAGAGGGGGATACTGTTCTTGATGTCGTAGTCATTACAGCAGAAAAAGGAGATTTAGTGATTGTACCTCCGGGGTACGGGCATGTGACCATAAACGCTTCTGAAAAGACCCTTAAAATGGCAAACTGGGTTTGCCGTGATTTTTCCTCGATTTATGAGCCTATAAAAAGACTGTGTGGGGCTTCCTACTTCCTTCTCAAAGATGGCTTTGCCAAAAACCCTCTCTACAGAAATGTCCCATCCATCCGCTATCTTAAACCTCTTGCCTATGACAACTTAGGGCTGAGTTCTGAAGAAGACATGTATGAACTTATACATAAAAATGAAAGACTTAAATTTTTGACATCTCCACAGGATTTTTTGGGATTCTTAACAGGCGTGCTCTGAAAAACTAATTTTAGAGATCTTTCAGCTTACAGGCTTATAAAGCTTTGATTTTCCTGCATTTCCCTCTGGAGAAACCTTATTTCTAATTTTTATTATAGCTCTCAGCCAGGAAACCTGGGCCAGGAGCAGATACAATCCCAGAAATACACTGTAGCAACTATACACAACCTATAATAGGTATAAATACCTTCAATTACTTGAGGGTTTAAATGCAAAAAGACGGATACCGTATTCAGTTTACATCATCCAGAATCAAGGATCTTATGTACAGGACCACATTCGATCCCAAAAAGATGGATGGAGATATCATACTTAATCTCTCAACTATTGATAAGAAAGACCTGGACGATGTTCTTGGGATCTTTAAGATGGTAATTTCAAGCGGGCTTTCGGTAACACCCTATATAAAAATAATTTCAGAGGGGGAATCTATCGGAGACCTGACTATTGAAAAAGGAAAGGTAGGTATCGGGACAGTATGCAGCATAACAATTGACGGCGTACTGCTCAAGGCAGGAATTCCTGTAAATCCTAAACTTGGTGGAATTGTTCAAATCCGGAACGGAACTCCGGTGCGCTTTACTGATGTGCTGACTTATGTAAGCACGACTGTAGATCCTCTTGAAGTTCTCATGTCACAGGGTATTACTTCTGTCTCGGAAATGCTCAGGACAGGTTCAGGCAAGATTCTTGCAAATCTCAGGGAAGCTCCAATGGTAGCAAGAGACGATATAGAAAGTTGTCTTTCTGACCTTCTGGATGCAGGCTTCAGTGGTATTCTGGAAGTTGGAGAACCGAATACACGGGTTCTGGACGTTCCTATAGAGAGAGATCATCTCGGAATAGTAGTCATCGGAGGGACAAATCCTATGGCTGTTGTACAGGAGTATGGGATCCCAATAAATACAAGCGCGATGTCAAAGCTAATTTCATTCAAAGAAATGAGCAGGATTGAAGATATATTTTAAAGTCTGGAATATAATCTATTCCAAAAATTTCTCCGTTTTTACTGGATCTTTTACACTAAGGAATGATGAAACTATAATTTCAAGTATTTCTGTTACCGATATTGTCTTTGATGTTTATTTGGGGAAATGGAATTATAGAGCCATTCCCAAAGTGAAAACTTGGAGTTATTTTTTAACCATTCCTAAGTTAGGTTCTTAGGAGTATCCTGCCCAGGCTGATCTTTCATGTTGAATGTGTCTTCCTTCGTAACTGTTCCCCTATAAACAGATCAAGTTTCAGGGCAAATTCTTCCTTTGCATTCTCAGGGATAGTCGCTCCTGCTGCAATATCGTGCCCACCGCCTGCCCCTCCAACTTCTGCCGAGACTATTGACATGGCTTCTGAAAGGTTTACTCCCCTCCGGATAAGGTCATGCGTTCCCCTCGCTGAGACTTTGACCCCGCCATCCGTTTTTGCAAATGCAATAATTGGAAGGTTTCTGTTCTCAACTATTGTAGAACTCATGCCTGCAATAATTCCCACGATAGTTTCTTTTATCTCCGAACCTGCATCGAAGTACTGAATGTTTTTTAGCTTAATAACTCCTTTTTCTTTAACATATATTAGCCCATTAACGAGATTCTGCCTGTGTTCGGCAAGCAATTTGCGGGCATCTTCATAAGCTTCTTCTCTATTTCCCATACAGACTGCAAGTCCGATTTCCGCATGGTCATAGCGCGCAGTGGCGTTAAGAAGGGTAGAAAATTCTGATGCATCTCTCATTTCCGTACCTTCCTTTTCTTTTAGAAGGACGTAAACTTCACCTATCAGGCGCTCGATCTTGTACGAAGGTATCCCTGATTTCAGACAGTACTGGATAAGCCCTGAGACAATCTTCTGTTTTTCAGGAATTTCAAGGTCAATCCAGCGCCTCCAGCGTTCATCCCCACTGAAACGAATGTTGAGAGAATGAAGAAATTCAATGCATGCTTCTTCGTTCCCTGTAAGTCCCGGAAGATAAGGGTCTGAAGAGTACTGCAGCAATTTATAAATAGGACGGGTTTGTTTTCCGAAGAGGGTGAGGTCTTTTTTGGACTGAAGAGTGCCTCCTTTTACTCCTTCTTCCAGAATTTCCCTATTGATCCCGACAAGCTGGCCCATCTTCAGATGCTGCATATCTCCAACTGCTCCTACTATGGCCAGAGAAGAGAGGTCCTGATTTCCTCCAAAGGCCGAAGCCAGAATATAGGTGCTTCCCGAACCACTCAGTTCATAGGAGCCGTTTGCTCCAAAGAGGTGGGGGTTGAGGTGAAACTGAAGATTTCCTTGAGGCTGATGATGGTCTGAGATTACAGCATGGATCCCGCGAGATTTTATCAGTTCACACATCCCGCTTCCCAGATCCGTAAAAACAACAATTTCATGGTTTTCATCTGCAATAGTATCAAGAGCTTTTTCATCAAGCTGCTTTACGAAACGTGTCGTATATTCGAACTCTCCTCTCTCAAGGGCAGTACAGATAATTCCTGCAGAACTCAGTCCATCAGCATCAATATGGGATACAACATGGACGGATTTGTGTTTCCTTATCTCGTCTGCACACTTGCCTGCTTCTTTCTTAAGTGCTTCCATCGTCTCAGACATTATTCTCTCCAAGATTCTCTACTTGTCTCAACTTAATCCTTTTTCTCATCTTTGTTTTCGTTCCCATTCCCGGGGGTCGATTCTGTAATCTTTTCCATCTCTTTTTATTTCAGGAAAACTCCTGATATCCTCTAATGTAAGTTTAAGATTCTGAATAAGATATTTTTTTTTCAAATCTTCCCAGGGAACCATATATGCTTCCCTGCCATGTCCTGCTCCCATGCGAAGTTCTACTGCAAGAAATCCTCTTCGCCCTGATTTGTTCAGGTAATCTGAAATCCTTTCTATTTGATGGATTCCTTTCTTGTCCACGGTAAAATGTTGAGAGAAATAAAGTGCATTTGCTCCTTTGTCCACTGAGATACTTTTGCACTCAATTCCCAGATATAAGTCCGGATTAAGAGAATCCACAAGCACATCAAGAAACTGGGAAGTAAACCTGTGCTGTTTAAGCCTGTAGGAAATAGCTCTTATGCCGTTTTCTTCAATGTATGCGTTAAAAGAATTTACAAGCACGTGTTCAAAATCGGTCATGAAATCCCGTCTAATGTTTGCGCTATTTTACTTAAGCTTTTTACTTAAAATATTTTTTTCCTTCCCATATTGACAAAAGTAGGTATCAGCCTGAATAAGATTCCGACCATAAACAGACTTTCCGCAGATCTCAGATTATTATTCGGACATTTTCATTGGAAAACTGTAAATAATGTAACTTGCTATTGAATTTTTGAATTTTTATGAACATTACTACTAACGCCCTGGACCATCACGGTATAGTTTGTGGAGTTTACGATGAACTTGGAATTGGAAGTATTATCGATGAAGTGCTTCCCAAAGTTGGGCAGCATAAGTTAACTCATTCAATAGTGATAAAGGCAATGATTCTTAATTGCCTTGGATTCACTGACAGTCGACTTTACCTGTACTCTCAATTTTTTGAAAATCTTCCAGTTGAAAGATTACTTGGTCCTGGAGTTAGTGCATCAGACCTTAATGATGACGTTTTAGGGCGAACTCTTGATAAGATATACGAAGTAGATCCCACTCAACTGTTCATGAAACTTTCTATGAGAATGATGGAAATTGTGAACCTTAAGGTTCTACAACTTCATTGCGATGATACCAATTTCAGCGTTCATGGAGACTATAAATCTGAAGATGGTAGTTCTGCCATTGAACTCACTTATGGTCACGCAAAAGATAAGAGATATGATTTGAAGCGTTTTTCAATGGGAATGATTGTAAATCAGTATGGGATGCCATTATTTACACAGGCTTATTCTGGAAATTCATCCGATAAAGAAACCATAATAGAAGCCATGAAAAGACTTAAAGAAAACATAGAGTTCCCTAATGATGTTTATTTCATAGCTGATAGCTCTCTGTATTCTGAAGATAATATCAAAGCATTAAAAGACATCAAATGGATCACTCGTATTCCCTCAACTATAAATCTTTGTAAAGAGTTACTGATTTCTGACATTGAGTTTAAGCAGGGAGAAGATCCACGCTACTCGTTTTATGAAACGATGGTTGAATATGGTGACATAAAACAAAAATGGGTAGTTGTTCACTCCACCGAGATGCATAAAAGAAAAGACATTACATTTGAAAAGAAAATAAAAAAGATAGTCAAGGAAGCTCAGAAAGAGCTTAAAGAGCTGAAAAAAATAGAGTTTGCATGTGAAGAGGACGCAAGAGCAGCTCTGCAAAGATGGAGTAAGGAAAACCCTTACTGTTTGATGGAAACAGTGGACATCTCCACAATCTCAAAAAGAGAAAACGGCAAGAGGGGAAGGCCAAAAAAAGGTGAAAAGCTTGTCACTAATTATGTTATAGATGCAAAGGCTATCAGGAATGAAGAGATCATACAGCATGAAAATGAGTATCATGGAAGATTTGTAATCGGCAGCAGTGACCTGGATCTTGATGCTGAAGAGATGCTGGAAAAATACAAAAACCAGAGTAAAGTGGAAAAAGGATTCAGGTTCATAAAGGACAAAAGTTTCAGGGTTTCTGAGGTTTATCTTAAGAAACCCGAAAGAATTGAAGCATTGTCAATGATTATGGTTTTAACTCTGATGGTTTACTCAGTAGCAGAATGGAAGCTGAGAGCAAAACTAAAAGAAACAGGGGAATCAATACCGAATCAGGTTAAGAAACAAACTCAAAAGCCGACATTGAAATGGGTTTTCATGCTGATGAGAGGGATTACGGAAGTGGAAGTAAAAACCAAATCAAAAAAGAAAATTCAAATTTCCAACTTGGATGAGATTAAAGAGAAGTTAATAAGGTTGATGGGAAAGAGTTGTGAAAAATACTATTTTTGAGATGAGTGTATAAGCTCTTTAAATGAGAAAGTTTAGCGGTTTCAGACAGCACAAGTAGCGGATGCTGTTATGGAATTCAGGAAATACCAATTCTACAATATGAAAAATAATGTATTGTGGCAAATTCAGTTAGT
>MDTP02000028.1 GCA_001714685.2 Methanosarcina sp. Ant1
TCGAGCCGAAAATAGTCAAGGAAGAGAACAGTGACAAGGAAGATCATAAGTACCCAGAGAATCGCTTCTTTTCCGAAAAACTCGTAGATGAGCACAATCAGGACTGATACCAGGTGCACACTTTTTCTCAAGAGTTCAAATACGACTTCTCTGGAGGACATAGCAGAAAGAATTTGTAAGGATGGAATATAAAGCTATACCGGCCCAGCTAAAATGCCTGTTCTGTCTGAGTCAGTTGCTCTGGTTTGCAAGGATTGCATGAAACAATGGCTCAGAGCTTACAGAAACAGCTTTTTACAGAAACAGCTTTTTTGATCTTAAATATCCTTTTCAGGTAATCGCTGAAGTTCGGTAGAATTCCCTATCATTTTTTTTATCAGATCCATGTCTTTAATCACCTTTAAACTCATCAGACCTCCTAAAAAAAAATTCATATGGTACGTTAGAGCTCTCCATGCTATCACAGTAACTCCAATGAGATGCGCATTTACAAAAACAGAGAAGATGGAAGCTGCTCCTAATTCAGCAACTCCGCTTGCTCCGGGGGTTGCGGGCACGACTATGATTATTGCAATGAGCACCTGGGCTGCAAAGACAACTAATACCGAAGGTGTTTGTGAAAGGCCCATGAGAATCAGGACAAGCTGGTAAAATTCAACCACCCAGAAGAGAAAGGTAAAAGTTATGCCCCAAAGAAGCCCTTTTCTTCCTTCAGAAATAAAAACCCGTATACTTTCATGAAAAAGGTCTATTTCCTTATCTACCTGCTCTGTGAAATGGGAAATTGAAGTATCCGTCCGTTTCCCTAAAAGAGGGGCAAGTCTGCGTGTGATCCTATGTGTTATGAATTTTACTTTTTCAGGCTTCCATAATCCGTAAATGAAGAAAATCAGGATAATAAATGCCAGGATATTTGCTGTCAATAATGCCGCATCGAGTTTAGGGTTCGAAAGCAGATCTCTCATAATATAGAGGGCAAAAGGCAGAGAGGCAAAGATGAGAGAGGCGTCAAGCAGGCGTTCCCCTACAGCTATGGCTGTAGCCTTCCCAATTGGAACTCCATTCAAGTGCAGCATATGTATCCTGACAGGTTCTCCGCCTGCGGAAGAGGGAGTGATTGCAGCTGCAAAAACACTTGAGATAACTATCTCTACTATTTTAAGATAATTTACTTTGTAACCCAGGGCATTACACATAGCTCGGGTCCGGGCTCCCCAGAGAAAGTATGAAAGGACGTGAAAAAGAGCAGCTGCCAGAATGTATTCCAGTTTGATCGTTCTCAGGGCTTCAATAGTCTCCGAGTTAAAAGTCAGGCCGACGACCAGCGCAATTGATGCCGCACTGATAAAAAGCGCTACAATAAGCCATTTTTTGTACCTGTTCATGGCAATCTATTTGGATTTTCTTTTTTAGTAGATATGTTATTCTATTTAAGGGAGTCTTATTCTATTATATAAACGCACTGCAGAGAGAGAAAAGTATTATGTTTGATAAATCTTATACTATAAAATTTTTCAGGTAGATGTTAAGAGGAGAATTACGAATTCGCTGAGGAAATTCCAGAATAGAACCTGTAATAACAGCAGAAATGAAAATCAGGATCCGGGTTCAGATTCTGAAAAGTCGACCTCATTTGGGAAAAACTCTTTTCTGAATCCGGAATTGATTTGCATTTGTATCAGGATATATTCTGTTTAAATACTTGACCTTTATTTTTTATATCCTTCGTTTTATTTGACCTGCATTTTATTTGACCTGCATTTTATTTGACCTGCATTTTTATATTCTTTATTTTATATATTACGCCCTTCGTTTTAGATTTTTGTCAAATTTTCACTTTGACCTTCATTCCGGTTCCTGTGCTTTGGAGCATGTATTTCAGGAGCCTTCATAAGTAGTGTCATAATCGGAATTGACTAAAGTATCTTTTATGCTTGAGTTCTGATTTATCGTTATCTGTGGCCAGACTTTTACTCCCGAGTGTATGGTCGAGTAGTTCCCTATAACTACTTTATGCCCGATAACGGTTCCATTTTCAAGGTAACAGTTATCTCCTACAATTGTCTCATCTGCTACCACTGCTCCCGAGATATTGGAAGCCTTCCCTATGCTCACATTATCAAAGAGATAGGATGAAAGAATCTTTGAATCGTTTCCAATGGTGCAATTTGAGCCTATTACGCTGTAAGGTCCGATAAGAACATTATCGCCTATTGTAGTGTTTTCCCCTATGGCTATTGGCCCTACGAGGGAAGAATTCGAACCTATTGATACATTGTGTCCTATGGTCAGGGGACCTCTTATTCTCGCATTTCTGGTTGTGAAATTTCCCTCTATTGTGGTTCCTGGAAGTGAATCGAGCATCCAGCGCTGAGCCTGTCTGTAAGCTGCCGAACTTCCGACATCAGTCCATTTTCCCTGGACAAGCGCCCCATTAATTTTTTCATCGGCTGCAAGCATGGACGGGAAGAGGTCTTTTGCAAAATCGTACTTTTTGTTTTCAGGAATCAATTCGAAAATTGAAGGGTCGCAAATATAAATGCCTGTGCTTGCAAGGTTGCTGAATATCTGGCCTGATTTGGGTTTTTCCAGGAAGCGGTGGATCCGGCTGTTAATGTCCATATCCGCAATTCCAAAATCTCTTGGGTCATCAATCGAAAGAAGGCCTATGGTCACCTTGGCATCGTTTGTTTGATGGAAACGGTACATCTCTCTCAAGTCGAGGTTGAGCACGTGATCTCCGCCAAGCACGATAAATGGCTCGCTTTTCAGGTATTTCTCGGCATTTTTGACCCCGCCTGCAGTTCCAAGCTTTTCTTTCTCATACACATAATTGATATGTACCCCGAACATGTGCCCGTTCCCAAGCTGTTCTTCGATTCGCTCTCCCATATACCCCAGGGTCATGACTATTTCATTGAACCCTTCTCTTGCGAGATGCTCTATCAGATGCAGAACTGATGGTTTATTAAGGATCGGTATACTCGGTTTAGGGTGTTTGAAGGTCAGCGGCCTGAGCCTTGTCCCTGTCCCTCCGCACATAATGCATGCTTTCATATTTTTAAAATGTTGCTCTATGAATATATCATTAACGATCTGCTATTCCTATCTACAGGTTACTGATGACGATTATTCAATGTCGATCATTTACGACCCTATCTTAGTTCAAATAAATATAATTTTGCCCTTAGCATATTACTTAGGATAATAAGTGGAGCGCCACGAAATAATCTATGCAATCTAAAGTTTATTTGAAGTTGAGCTAACCCGAAAAATATTTTATTGTTTATTATTAAGCCGGCCGTCCTTTATTATCTGGTGGACGTTATTTTCAAAATGCCGTTAACACTCTCTTTCGAATTTTTTGTTCCGCACTTAAATGAGGCTAAAGCGGACCTGCTGAATGAATGAATGAAAATGCAAGCATTAGTTGCACTGGAGACTTCTAGTTTGAAGTAAGCATTCATACTTAAGTCACCCAATATTCCATAACCACGGAAAACACAGACGGGCAGGGAAAAACCCAATCAAGAAACCGTAACCACGGAAAACACGGAAAACGCGGAAAAAAACGGTGCCCGTATCTCCTTTATTCAGCGTAACTCAATCCAGGATCTATAACTGCGGAAAACGCGGAAAAAACTGTAGTCAACGGATAAGTTAAGTTTATTTTTGAGCACAATTCCTGGATAAGATCAGATTTAAAAAGTGTAAATATTCTGTGTAATGACTATAATTCGCTACAGTCCTCTCATTTCGAAATTCAGATTAAATTGATGCGATTCTTCCTGCATCAGTTATGATATACCCGTTATCTCCGTCTGCTATATATCCCATTGCTTTGAGTTCCCGAAGGTGGTTGTAAGTCATTCCTTTCGAAATCCCGGCAGTTGCAGCTATCTGAGTAACCGCAGAAACCCCTTTCTGGATCTCTTCAAGTATCAATTTCTTGGTATCCGAAAGATTGAAACTCAGTACCGGAAAATCAATCATGAAACCGTCCTCTTCGGTGACATACACAACTCTCTGCACCATAGCATTCCTTGCATATGCCCCAAAGAGAGCCCCAAAAGCCTGCGGCTTTCTCCCGCCAGACACATTGACGATTACCTGATTACCTCTATCATGTTCCTGTTCAATAAGTTCAGCAACATCTTTTGCTACGCGCACGGTGTCGTAAACTACAGTATACTTTTTCTCAACCTCAAGCGCGTTTTTAAATGTTTTTTCGATCATTTCCTCAGAACGCAACTTCTTTTCATCCGCCCCTTCCTCTGACAGCAGTATAATCTTCGAAGGGGAAAGCCTGGTCACGCAGATAATAACAGGCTCAAGGGAATAGATTGTGGAGATGAGTGTGAGTTTTGGCATTAGATTTTTATTATTGCTGAATTGGGTTAAATGTTTTACTGTAGAGGATATAGACAGTTTGTAAATTTCATATATTAATTATTATAATTAATTTTAGAAATGTATATATATTATATAGACAATGAACCTTTATGGTTCACAAGTTAAGGAACGAATTTCAAGAACAGTTATAAAGAATTAAGTATATTTGTCTATTAAATAATTTTATGAGGGTGCAATTACTGTGATCGAAGCGATGAAAGAAATTGGTGAAGAAAAATCACTACTTATCGGATTTCTAAAAAAATTCTGTACAAAAGGAAATATGGTTCTGAACTTTAGATTATTCTTAATGGTTTGGTACTGACTTTTGAATAATATCTCGATGATAATATGGACAACTCATACAATACCTTAATTTTTAACAATTGGGGAAAATCCGGCTCCATTGAAGACGAAGAACTTTATCACTTACTTGCATATCACTGTCTGGATGTTGCAGCAGTTGGAAAAATGCTTTTAGAAAGCGATAAGCTACTCACTGAGAAATTTATTCGGGTAACGGGTCTCAACAAAAAAAATGTACTTTCCTTGGTTTCTTTTTTCTTAGCGATCCATGATCTAGGAAAGTTTTCAGAAAGATTCCAGAATCTCAAGCCCGAGTTGTTGAGAATCCTTCGTGGCCACGATAGCGACAAAAATTATATCCTTCGGCATGACAGTATGGGATTTCATCTTTGGGGCAGGATATGGAACAGAGTCTGGGACAAAAACAGCCTTCATTTAAACAAGATGGAATACGACATTAGTGATTGGGTACTTGTAGTTGACCCTTGGATTAAAGCAGTCACCGGGCATCATGGCAAACCTCCTGAATACAATATTCATGGTGTTCCCATAAATTCCAAAGAACTATTCACAGAAGAAGATACTGAAGGCGCATATTTTTTTGTTGAGAGTGTTTCTGAATTATTATTAAGCTCAGATTTTGATTTTACCGTATTTTCTGACGAAGAAGGGGATCCTTTTGATAACTTGATCTCCGGATTTAAAAAATCGTCATGGTTGCTAGCTGGTTTAACAGTATTAAGCGACTGGATAGGATCAAATAGTCGTTATTTTAAATATGTTTCAAAGCCGATATCTCTTCACGAATACTGGGAATCCGCCTTAAATAAAGCAGATCAGGCACTTCATGATTCAGGAATACTTCCTTCATATGCTTCATTGGAAACTGGAATCGAATTTTTATTCCCAAATATTAAAACTCCGAGTCCGCTTCAATCTTATATTTCAACGTGTGATATTGAGCGAACTCCTCAACTTTTCATTATTGAAGAAACAACAGGAAGCGGAAAGACTGAAGCAGCTTTAACTCTGGCTCATCGGATTATATCAAAGGAGCTTGGAAATGGTGTATTCATAGCACTACCTTCAATGGCAACATCCAACGCTATGTATGAAAGGCTTACAGGAGTATACAGGAGTTTTTTCTACCCAAATTCTTCGCCTTCTCTGGTTCTAGCTCACAGCAGCAGTTATCTTTCGGATGAGTTCCGCAGTTCTATTGGATTTTCTAACCTGGAAGAGGATAATGAATCATACTGCAATAAAAAATCAATAAAAGATGAAACCATCTCTGCTCAGTGCAGTCAGTGGATAGCTGACAATAGGAAAAAAGCCCTGTTAGCAGATGTAGGAGCCGGAACTGTAGATCAGGCATTAATGGCAGTCCTTCCTTCGTATCACCAATCACTACGTATTCTGGGTTTGACTCGTAATGTTCTGATAGTTGATGAAGTACATGCTTACGATCCTTATATGCACACTCTCTTATGTAATTTATTGGAAATACATTCTTCTCTTGGCGGAAGTGCTATTCTGCTTTCAGCAACTCTTCCAATGAGACAGCGGCAGGAACTGGCCAGTAGCTTTTGCAAGGGGTTGGGTGTTAGGTGTAAAAACCTGAAAAATACAGGTTATCCTCTTCTGACTTTTGCAAGCAAAAACGATGTTTTGGAAACTCCTGTCAAAATACGTGAAGGAACAGATAGGACAATTAACATTGAATTTTTTAATGGGTTGAGTGCAGTAGAAGAGAAAATTGTTGAGATTTCCCGGAAAGGAAGCTGTGTTTGCTGGATACGAAATACTGTCGATGATGCCATTGATGCGTATCAAAGGCTTGTGGATATCCTGGGTGAAGAAAGAGTTGATCTTTTTCATGCTCGTTTTGTCATGGGAAATCGTTTAGAAATTGAAAAACGCGTAATGAGTTGTTTTGGGAAAAAATCCAGTGAAGAAATGCGCAGTGGTAGAGTTCTTATTTCAACTCAGGTAGTGGAACAATCACTTGACCTTGATTTTGATTATCTAATAAGTGACCTTGCTCCTATAGATTTGATTATCCAGAGAGCGGGAAGGCTTCAAAGACATCCGGAACGTGGTATGCAGAGAGTACCAATACTCGGTATATTTTCTCCAAAATTAATAGAAACACCTTCAAAAAGCTGGTATTCGGATTTGTTTTCAAAAGCGGCTTTTGTGTATCCCAATCATGGAGAATTATGGCTTACAGCTAGTTTACTCGCAGAAAAAGGAAGATTCACTGTTCCTGATGATTTGCGGTTCTTAATTGAGGGAGTTTTTGGTGAAAAAGCTGCTGAGAATATCCCTAAGAATTTAAAATCTTCGGATGAAGAGTCAAGAGGGAATTCGATGGCTAGCAAATCAATAGCCAATTTAAACTCTCTTAACTTTGAAGCAGGATACCAAAAATCTCCTACGCAATGGGTTGACGAAGTTATAACTCCAACACGCTTGGGGAAAGAAACAGTAACTCTTCGACTCGCAAAATGGGATGGCAAATGTCTGACACCTTTTTTTGAAAACGGGCGTTTTTCATGGGAATTGAGTCAAGTAAGAGTAAGTAAAAATAAAATTAGAAAAGTTGAATATTGCAATAATATACCAGAGACAGAAATCGGAAAAGTAATCGATTCTATGCTTGACAAAGGAAAATGGTCGGTCTTTGTTCCTCTATCAGAGGTAAATGGTGAATGGATAGGTTATGCTGAAGATGAGAAAAAAAATCACATTATATTGATCTACAATCAAAAAACAGGTTTAATTATTAATAGAGAGTGATGGAGGGAAATTCATAACTTTTAATCTGATCTATGAAAAATGGATACTCGTTCAAAGAAGGGATGAAACTAAAGCAATAATTGCCCCCTGGCAGATTACAGAAGGTATCGAATCAGGAAATCCAATAAACGAACTTAATGCGTCTCGACCGGATTTTAACGGTGCACTAATACAGTTTTTAATCGGACTGGTACAAATAACGATGTCACCAGTGACTGAAAGGGCATGGAAAAATGTGCTTAAAAACCCTCCTTCTCCTGAAGACCTGAAAAATGCCTTTGAAAAAGTATCTCATGCCTTTGAATTAAATGGAAACGATGCACGTTTCATGCAGGATTATGACCTTGCTGAAGGCTCAGAAAGTCAGATTGATGAGTTGCTGGTAGAAATGCCAGGTGGAAACACAATTAAAAAAAATTCAGATCATTTCCTTAAAAGAGATTCTGTGAAAAAAATGTGTTTTCCATGCTGTGCTACTGCTCTTTTCACACTCCAGACAAATGCTCCTGCCGGAGGTCAGGGACATAGAACATCTCTTCGGGGAGGAGGTCCTCTGACCACTTTAGTAAAGGGGAATAATCTATGGGAAACGATCTGGTTGAACATTCTGGAAGAAGGAGATTTCAAAAATTTAGGGGATATAGAAAAGAGCGATTTAGTGAACATATTTCCCTGGCTTGGGCCGACGAATACAAGTGAGAAAAACCAGAAAGTAACTTCTTCTGATGTCAATCCCAAACAGATGTTCTGGGGGATGCCTCGCAGGATAAGAATCAATTTCGATGCCCTCGAAACTGGCACATGCGAGATATGTGGAAAAGAATCTCATGATTTGGTAACAGGCTACATCTCCAAAAACTATGGTATTAACTATGAGGGAGGTTGGAGGCATGTATTAACTCCGCATACAGAAGATAAGAGGGGTATTCTGCCAGTCCATTTAAATCCAGGGGGAATCAGCTATCGCCACTGGCTTGGCCTTATTCAAAACGATGGAGAAGGGGGTAAACAGCCAGCTTTTATTGTTAACAAGTTTCTTGACAGACATTATAAGTTCAATTTGTTAAACGAAGTATTCAATCGCAACCCTGCACTCTGGGCTTTCGGTTACGATTTTGATAACATGAAAGCTCGCTGCTGGTATGAAAGCCAGATGCCGCTGATAATAGTTAACGAATATATTAGAGCAGAATACGAAAATGTGATTTCTCAGCTAATTAAATCAGCAGACGTTATTGCAGGAAATACCAGAAGCTGCATAAAAGAAGCTCTGTTTAGATATTCCAATAATGTAAAAGGTGATCTTTCCTTCATAGATAGCAAATTCTGGAAAGATACTGAACCTGAATTTTATAGAACTCTGAATGAGCTGCATGGTCTTCTGGCTAAAGGAGAAAACACGGTCGAGTTAAAGCTCAGCTGGTTAAAATCTTTGGCTAAAACATCATCAAAATTATTTGATGAATATTCACAGTCCGAATTTATAGGCACTGCAGACCCCAAACGCATTTCACTGGCTCG
Source organism: Methanosarcina sp. Ant1 (assembly GCA_001714685.2). Lineage (GTDB taxonomy): Archaea > Halobacteriota > Methanosarcinia > Methanosarcinales > Methanosarcinaceae > Methanosarcina. Next base: position 9,019 of record MDTP02000028.1, read on the forward strand.
TCGGGATCTTGCGAAGTACAACTCTCCAAAAGGGCAAAAGCTGAAAACTATTCTGGGTTTGCCTATAGAAAATTCTACTAAACGATGAAGTTAGTTTGGAGTGATAAATATGGAAGGTAAGAAAAATCTATTTTTTTCCTCAGACACAAAAGCCCGCCAAGTATTGTATGAATGGTGGAGTGAGCTGGAAAAGAACAGAGGAGATCGAGCAGCATTAAGGCACTGCCACGATGTAAATGAAATTGCTTTTACTCCTTCTTTTCACCGGCTCAGAAAAAATTTGCTGGATGAATTTAATTTAAATCAAGAGGCATTGGCTGTGGTAGCCGGTGTTCTTTCGCATGTGAAAAATAATGATACAGGTTCTGATTTTGCGGTTCAAATGGCTACTCCGTCTTCGGGAAGTTCAAATGCACGGGTAAGTGGTTTGAGATTCCGGAGATTACTTACTATTGAAGAAAGACGAGAACTGTTTGCGTCAATGATCCGTACAGTTCGGTTACTGGATGGTACTGCAAACATCTTCGATCTTGCAAACAGCATCTACTGGTGGAATGAATTTACAAAAAAGCAATGGGCTTATGATTATTACACCAAGTCGCCTAATGAAAATTAATAGATAGTTCTTAAACAATAACTGGAGGAATAAATAATGACAAACTTTGTACAGCTACATATTCTCACATCGTATCCGCCTTCTAATCTTAATAGGGATGATCTCGGAAGACCTAAAACAGCCGTAATGGGTGGAACCCAGAGATTGAGAATCTCATCTCAGAGCTTAAAGAGAGCTTGGAGAACCTCTGAGATTTTCCGTGAAGCTCTTTCAGACCACATAGGCGTCAGAACAAAAGAAATGGGGAATTTCATTCATAAATCAATGATTACAGGATCTAAATTGACTGATATTCTTAACAATGGTTCACAAGCTCCTGAAATATATCCCAAAATGGGTGAAAAGAAAGCTGGAGAGGTTACAAAACAGATTGCAGGAGTTTTTGGCAAATTGAAGAAAGAAGGATTTGAAATAGAACAGCTTGCTCATTTCAGTCCTGAAGAAATAGAAAGTATTGAAAATTTAATCATTGACATATCCCAAAATAGCAGAGAATTGACAAAGGATGATCTTAACATTTTAAGGAAAGATCACACTGCGATTGACATTGCAATGTTTGGAAGGATGCTTGCAGCAAATACTCAATATAATATGGAAGCCGCAGTTCAGGTTGCTCATGCAATAACAGTCCACAAAGTTTCAGTAGAAGATGACTTCTTTACAGCGGTTGACGATCTCAACAATGGAGAAGAGGATATGGGTTCCGGTCACCTTGGGGAAACGGAATTTGCAGCCGGACTTTTTTATATCTATTTATGTATAAATCGTGATTTGCTGGAGAAGAACCTGAATGGGGATATAGATCTTACTAAAAAAGCTTTAAAAGCCCTCACCGAGTCAGCCTTGAAAGTTTCCCCTACAGGCAAGCAGAATAGCTTTGCATCAAGGGCCTATGCTTCTTATGTACTCGCTGAAAAAGGAAGCCAACAGCCCCGCTCGCTTTCGGTTGCATTCCTTAAAGCCCTAGAAGATAAGGACCTTTTGAGAAAATCCATTGAAGAACTCAGGACTACGCAGGAGAAAATAGAAAACGTCTATGGTAAATGTTGTGAGGACAAAGTTGAGATCAGCACATACACCGGCGAAGGGTCCATTAGAGATATCCTCAACTTTGTAGAAAACTAAAGCCGTAGCAGAGGGTGAACAATATGAAAAACTATCTTCTCTTCCGGCTTTATGGGCCTCTGGCTTCCTGGGGTGATATTGCAGTGGGGGTCAATAGACCCTCATATGATCATCCCTCGAAATCGGCAACAATGGGTTTACTTGCAGCGGCACTTGGGATACGGAGGGATGAAGAAGAGAAACACCGAGAACTCTCAGAGTCGTATAATTTTGCTGTAGCTGTGCATTCCTCCGGAAATTTTCTGAGGGATTACCATACAGTACAGGTCCCTTCGGCAAGTGGAATAAAAAACCAGAAATATATACTTACCAGGAAAGAAGAACTTGGAGTTGATAAAGACGAATTAAGTACAATTCTCTCTTCAAGAGATTATTACTGTGACTCATATTACACAATAGTTATATGGGGCAAAAATGCTGAATTCCCTTATTCACTTGAGTTCATCGGAAAAAAATTAAGAGAGCCCGAGTTTGTTCTTTACCTTGGAAGGAAATCCTGTCCTCCTTCTTTACCTTTTGAAGCTAAGATTGTTAGTGGAGATAACCTAGAAGAAGCAATTAAAAAAGCTGAATTCAAATGCCAGGAGTTTCTTTCGCTTTTAAAAATCCCGAATCAAGCGAGGCTTTATTGGGAAGGGGACGAAAGCGGTCTAGAGCCTGTACATACGATTACCCGCAGGGACGATATTCTCAGTCGCAAAAGATGGCAGTTTGCTGACAGGAAAGAAAATTACATGGTGCTGGAACTGGGGGGGATGAAAAATGTACATCAGTAAAGCAAGCTTAAGACAAGATGCTGCAACAAACAAGAATTTCTGGAAACTTGTAAAGGACTTTGGAGATAACTACAAAATTCATAATTTAGTCTGGTCCATGTTTTCGGAAGACCCTGACAAAAAAAGGGATTTTCTTTTCCGGCAGGAAGAAAGTAATGGTCAGCCTTTGTTTTACATCGTATCAGAAAAAGAGCCTGAGGATCAAAATGGTTTGTGGGATGTTGAATCGAAAAAGTATAATCCGTACCTTCATAGCGGACAGAAGCTTATTTTTTCACTCCGTGCCAACCCTATTGTAACAAAACGAGATGAGAACGGAAAGCAACACAGGCACGATATTGTTATGGACGCAAAAACAAAACTGGAAGCAGAAGGATCTCAAAAAAACAAAAGACCAGATTCCTTTGAGATAGCCCAGAGAGAAGGGAATGAATGGCTTCGAAAAAAAGGAACTTCCAATGGTTTTGAGATTTGCGAAACTCAGGTTATTGCAAGTGGATACAGAACCAACCGCTTCTTCAAACCTAAAGGTCATCACAGTGTAAGTATTAGTACAATTGATTTTTCTGGAATTTTAACCGTAAAGGAGCCTGAGGTTTTCTTGAATACCCTTTATCAAGGACTGGGACCTGCTAAAAGTTTTGGCTGTGGCTTATTCCTTGTACGCCCGTCCAAGTAATAATTCTCAAGTTAGGGAGACGATTCGATTTGCTACCAAAACTGAAACCTATTACTATAAAAGAACGGATTTCACTGCTCTTTCTTGAGAAAGGAGAACTGGATGTTATTGACGGTGCGTTTGTCCTGGTAGACAAAAATGGAGTCAGAACTCAGATACCTGTTGGGGGTGTGGCGTGCCTGATGCTTGAACCGGGAATAAGAGTTTCACATGCTGCCGTTACCCTTGCATCCCGTGTTGGCTGCTTATTAATCTGGATTGGAGAAGCCGGTGTAAGGTTGTATTCTGCAGGTCAGCCTGGCGGTGCGAGAGCAGACCGTTTATTATATCAGGCTAAACTTGCGCTTGATGATGAAGCCCGTCGGAAAGTTGTTCGAAAAATGTATGAAATGCGTTTTAATGAATTGCTGCCTGAAGAATATAGTGTTGAACAGATGAGAGGGGTTGAAGGTTCAAGGGTCCGGAAACTTTATGAGAATTTGGCTCAAAGAGCAGGTATTGAATGGAGTGGGCGAAATTATGACTACACTGAATGGGAAAGTGGAGACATTCAAAACCGGTGTTTAAGCTCTGCCACTTCCTGTCTCTATGGAGTAGCTGAAGCAGCTATACTGGCAGCTGGTTATTCTCCGGCGGTTGGTTTTATCCACACAGGGAAACCTAAATCTTTTGTTTACGATATTGCAGATTTATTTAAATTTGAAACTGTTGTGCCCGTAGCTTTCAGTATTGCTGCCCGGAACCCTTCAGACCCTGACAGAGCTGTAAGACTTGCCTGCAGAGACATATTCAGGGAGACCAGGTTGCTGAAAAAAATAATTCCTACAATCGAAGAAGTCCTGGTTGCAGGAGAATTACAGGTTCCGGATCCTTCTCCAGAGTCTCTTCCTCCTGCAATTCCTAATGAAAGGGGATTAAACGATGTTGGTCATCGTCCTTGAAGGGGCTCCCCCAAGACTAAGAGGCAGGCTTTCACTCTGGCTTGTGGAAATAAGGGCAGGAGTATATGTGGGTGATTATTCCGTAAAAGTCAGGGATATGATATGGAAAAATGTGGAAGAAGAAATGATGGAAGGAGATATGAAAGATGGAAACGCAATAATGATATGGTCAACAAACAGCGAAGCTGGATACGATTTCAAAACTCTCGGAGATAATCACAGGATACCGAGAGAAATGGATGGGATCAAGTTAATATCCTTTGTGCCAGAAAATAAAGCTGAAAGCCAAATTCATGAGGACTTATGAAGAAGCTGAGTCAACCTCAAATTTTATATTATATATTAAATAAGTTTTTATTTATAGGAATTCTTTTTCCTATTAATCATATAAAAGAGAAACAGAGTTCCCCACAAGCGTGGGGATGAACCGCAGACGCAGCAGTAAAAGCCGCCGCTAATGCAGAGTTCCCCACAAGCGTGGGGATGAACCGGCTACCATTTTATCAACAGCCTTTGACGTGTCGAGTTCCCCACAAGCGTGGGGATGAACCGAATTAATAGAAATTTACAAGCAATTTTTAGAAGAGTTCCCCACAAGCGTGGGGATGAACCGAGGTTGACAATGCAGTTGCCCCGGTAGACAGCGAGTTCCCCACAAGCGTGGGGATGAACCGTAAAAAAGAGAGTTTAAATCATGCCTATTGTTGAGTTCCCCACAAGCGTGGGGATGAACCGCCGATAATATACGAATCCATGACATGAAATTGGAGTTCCCCACAAGCGTGGGGATGAACCGAGATCAAAACTAACGGACAACATTATCAACATGAGTTCCCCACAAGCGTGGGGATGAACCGCAGCCCAGGCAGCAGAACAGGCAGCAGCAACAGAGTTCCCCACAAGCGTGGGGATGAACCGTAATCTGCATCCACTCCGGTTTTGTGTGATCTGAGTTCCCCACAAGCGTGGGGATGAACCGTAGGTAGCCCCCCGCTGGTAGGACTCTTTGACGAGTTCCCCACAAGCGTGGGGATGAACCGCAGCTTCTCCGGCTCCTCCGGCTCTACTAATAGAGTTCCCCACAAGCGTGGGGATGAACCGTATGTGGAGGCACCGATCGGGAATACAAATTAGAGTTCCCCACAAGCGTGGGGATGAACCGTTGCTTGCCATACGGAATCTGTACCTCGATTGGAGTTCCCCACAAGCGTGGGGATGAACCGGCAGATATATACCAAAACCACCAACGAAAGGCGAGTTCCCCACAAGCGTGGGGATGAACCGGCACCAATAGGAATAACTGTTTAAAAAAGTAGGAGTTCCCCACAAGCGTGGGGATGAACCGAAGGTATCAAAAGATAAGAAATACCACAAGTGCGAGTTCCCCACAAGCGTGGGGATGAACCGGCGCAAAAACGGAGAGACCCGGAGCTCGCGGAGAGTTCCCCACAAGCGTGGGGATGAACCGCCCCAAGAGACAGCCACATTATTTCCCTCATTGAGTTCCCCACAAGCGTGGGGATGAACCGATACAGGGTATCTCCTGACATGCTATTAACCGGAGTTCCCCACAAGCGTGGGGATGAACCGCCCCCTTAATAGGCACATGAAGAAATGACATTGAGTTCCCCACAAGCGTGGGGATGAACCGATATAGGGTATCTCCTGACATGCCATTAACCGGAGTTCCCCACAAGCGTGGGGATGAACCGTCTTTTGATCTGCAAGCAGGCGAAACTTGTCCGAGTTCCCCACAAGCGTGGGGATGAACCGCGTCAGATACGAGTTTGACGGCAACAAAACAAGAGTTCCCCACAAGCGTGGGGATGAACCGGCAGTATAAACACTTCAATAGCTGAATTATTAGAGTTCCCCACAAGCGTGGGGATGAACCGACAAATGGCAAAACAAAAAGCAGCAACACCAAGAGTTCCCCACAAGCGTGGGGATGAACCGTATAATCCACATGGTCGCCGGGCACCAGACAAGAGTTCCCCACAAGCGTGGGGATGAACCGCCCTGTCTCCCTTTCAAAATATTTTTTAATATGAGTTCCCCACAAGCGTGGGGATGAACCGTTCCTCATCTCTTAGGTATACTGCCCCTTCATGAGTTCCCCACAAGCGTGGGGATGAACCGATCTGTCTCAATCTCGGTTCATTGGTGGCTTGGAGTTCCCCACAAGCGTGGGGATGAACCATTCGAGGTCTTAAGCTGGCTGATTTCATATTCGAGTTCCCCACAAGCGTGGGGATGAACCGTATGTAAGAAGCACAAACACTATGCAAATTGTGAGTTCCCCACAAGCGTGGGGATGAACCGGCATCAATAGGAATAACTGTTTAAAAAAGTAGGAGTTCCCCACAAGCGTGGGGATGAACCGCGTTTAGGGACAATGGGTACGAAATGGTGATGGAGTTCCCCACAAGCGTGGGGATGAACCGCAGGTAGAAGCCTAAAATATAGAATAATTTGTGAGTTCCCCACAAGCGTGGGGATGAACCGATTATGTTATACAATCTCTATAATTCTGTTATGAGTTCCCCACAAGCGTGGGGATGAACCGCTCCTAAAAATCAGCTCTCCAGCCAGCACAGCGAGTTCCCCACAAGCGTGGGGATGAACCGTATTTTATCAGGCTGGACGGGACGGGAAATGAGAGTTCCCCACAAGCGTGGGGATGAACCGAAGGAATACACGAATTGAGAATGCTCTTTTTTGAGTTCCCCACAAGCGTGGGGATGAACCGGCAGTCCGGAACGCTAAAAAACGTTTTGAGGAGAGTTCCCCACAAGCGTGGGGATGAACCGCTCTTTGGGGATGATCCCCTTAAGGCTTTAGGGAGTTCCCCACAAGCGTGGGGATGAACCGATACCCATGAGCCGGTTGTGAACCAAACAATCGAGTTCCCCACAAGCGTGGGGATGAACCGTTCCGCAACGCCGACCTTTTCCGAGGATTCGGGAGTTCCCCACAAGCGTGGGGATGAACCGCAGCAGCAGACACAGCCAATAAAGCAAAAGTAGAGTTCCCCACAAGCGTGGGGATGAACCGTAATACAGCTTAGAGATGATAGTTACACAGGAGAGTTCCCCACAAGCGTGGGGATGAACCGCGGACCGCACTAACTATATATGGTACGACGCCGAGTTCCCCACAAGCGTGGGGATGAACCCTAATCCCGGGCAGAACGGGCGGGAAGGAGGAGGAGTTCCCCACAAGCGTGGGGATGAACCCTAATCCCGGGCAGAACGGGCGGGAAGGAGGAGGAGTTCCCCACAAGCGTGGGGATGAACCGGTAATTGCATCAACCAAGCCAAAGTCCGCCCCGAGTTCCCCACAAGCGTGGGGATGAACCGCCAGGACCGCCAAGGCAACAGACAGTTAAATCGAGTTCCCCACAAGCGTGGGGATGAACCGCGTGTATACATACTCTCCAAATGATTCCCGCAGAGTTCCCCACAAGCGTGGGGATGAACCGCAGTGGGCTACTACTGCTCGTTGAGCACTTCGGAGTTCCCCACAAGCGTGGGGATGAACCGGGTGTCGTGTCTATGGCTCTGCGCCGGATAGAGAGTTCCCCACAAGCGTGGGGATGAACCGGGAATTTACTCAGATTAGTATAGGTAGTTATAGAGTTCCCCACAAGCGTGGGGATGAACCGAAATGGGGGAAGGGCGAACTGACGACGAGATAGAGTTCCCCACAAGCGTGGGGATGAACCGAGATAAAAGACTACATGTTCAACGCTCCCACTGAGTTCCCCACAAGCGTGGGGATGAACCGCCTGAAATAAGGAGGGGAAAAAGTGCAAACGAGAGTTCCCCACAAGCGTGGGGATGAACCGCAACTTGACCCAAAAAAACCAACGGTTCTAAGGAGTTCCCCACAAGCGTGGGGATGAACCGCCCTTGGTTCAGGCTCAAAGCAGCTGAAAGCAGAGTTCCCCACAAGCGTGGGGATGAACCGTTTCTTCTTTCGTGTTTTTAACACGTGGTTTTGAGTTCCCCACAAGCGTGGGGATGAACCGTAATACCAAACTCGGCGAGCCAGTCGATTGATGAGTTCCCCACAAGCGTGGGGATGAACCGTTATAACTGCAAAAATTGCTCCTCTGGTTTTTGAGTTCCCCACAAGCGTGGGGATGAACCGCTTATATTACTCATTGGGGCAGCATAGCAGTAGAGTTCCCCACAAGCGTGGGGATGAACCGAGCGTAAATGACCTGTGTACGAGCTGGCAGACGAGTTCCCCACAAGCGTGGGGATGAACCGTTAGTGGGAGACTGATAGAATGGTGACGAGACGAGTTCCCCACAAGCGTGGGGATGAACCGAATGGGGGATGGATGGAAGAATGGGGGATGGAGAGTTCCCCACAAGCGTGGGGATGAACCGGTTATTTTAATGATACTTCTTTAGGTTCTCCGGAGTTCCCCACAAGCGTGGGGATGAACCGTAACCCGATCTGCTTTGTCCTCGGATTTACTCGAGTTCCCCACAAGCGTGGGGATGAACCGGTACGGGCTGACCAGAGGGCACTTGCAGAAAGGAGTTCCCCACAAGCGTGGGGATGAACCGGAAATACTGGTGCAGACAAAACTAGACATCGAGAGTTCCCCACAAGCGTGGGGATGAACCGAAATGGACGATGTGGACGAACATTACGGGATGGAGTTCCCCACAAGCGTGGGGATGAACCGTCTGGGTTCCACCTTGTGACAACTTGGGCAGTGAGTTCCCCACAAGCGTGGGGATGAACCGTAATGGGTATCATAACATCGTGCAGTATTTTTGAGTTCCCCACAAGCGTGGGGATGAACCGTCATTACCATCTTATACATGGCACACAGTATAGAGTTCCCCACAAGCGTGGGGATGAACCGCAGGAAACCCTGATTTGGCGCTCGTGTGCAAAGAGTTCCCCACAAGCGTGGGGATGAACCGCAAAAAATGATAGCTAAGGCTCGTCTCATAATGAGTTCCCCACAAGCGTGGGGATGAACCGACTGCCCATTGCGCCAAATGCGCCGAGCCCTGGAGTTCCCCACAAGCGTGGGGATGAACCGCTAGGTCCGCAATGTCAACCGAGCTTCTTTCTGAGTTCCCCACAAGCGTGGGGATGAACCGCAGAATGGACAGAAAGTATCGGGGAATCCGAAGAGTTCCCCACAAGCGTGGGGATGAACCGAGAACCCGGGCCGTCTATATACCGAGTGATGAGAGTTCCCCACAAGCGTGGGGATGAACCGGCCGTGCTTTTGTTCAATTTCGCCTCCCACCCGAGTTCCCCACAAGCGTGGGGATGAACCGAGAGGGCGAAAGCCGATGACGATCGACGGGTCGAGTTCCCCACAAGCGTGGGGATGAACCGCCTTCGAGGATCAAAAGAGCTGCCAGCTGGGCGAGTTCCCCACAAGCGTGGGGATGAACCGGGGAAAACAGCAAAAATACCATATCAAATACAGAGTTCCCCACAAGCGTGGGGATGAACCGTCGGTTTTAGAAGAGATCCGGAGGCTCAACTCGAGTTCCCCACAAGCGTGGGGATGAACCGGTCCCGGCCCGAGGGCCCGCTTCGCTCGGAACGAGTTCCCCACAAGCGTGGGGATGAACCGTACAATTTAAGGTCGAGGGTAAATGGGAAAAGGAGTTCCCCACAAGCGTGGGGATGAACCGTCACACCCCGCGCCCCATCGACCAGATAGTCAGAGTTCCCCACAAGCGTGGGGATGAACCGGCGCTGAGTGATGAGTTGGGGAGGAAGCGGGGGAGTTCCCCACAAGCGTGGGGATGAACCGGTAGTTACCGTCTACTGCACCGGGTGTCCGTTGAGTTCCCCACAAGCGTGGGGATGAACCGCAGGCAACGAAAGAATCGGCTTCCCATCATCTGAGTTCCCCACAAGCGTGGGGATGAACCGCAGCTCGCGCAATGGGTGCTATGGAAATACGAGAGTTCCCCACAAGCGTGGGGATGAACCGGTAGGAAAAACGCCGTAAATAGAAAATCTGGAGAGTTCCCCACAAGCGTGGGGATGAACCGAAAGATTTTTCGGGGGGATTTGTATGTGTATGGAGTTCCCCACAAGCGTGGGGATGAACCGCGCACTTGCCAGTTTAGGTTTGGTATGCGATCGAGTTCCCCACAAGCGTGGGGATGAACCGAAGAATGGAAGAGGGCAAATCTGTATGCTTAGGAGTTCCCCACAAGCGTGGGGATGAACCGTAACCTGCTACACGTCGAACGGGTACAGCAGAGAGTTCCCCACAAGCGTGGGGATGAACCGATAGTTATTGACATGTCAGGAGTCCCTAAAACGAGTTCCCCACAAGCGTGGGGATGAACCGTCAGCAGTTTTGAAGACAATTATATCGAAATTGAGTTCCCCACAAGCGTGGGGATGAACCGCGCCCATCAAGGAAGTGTCCGAGGTAATTGCAGAGTTCCCCACAAGCGTGGGGATGAACCGAATTAGTTATCTCCGCTTGGAGCGGATTAAACGAGTTCCCCACAAGCGTGGGGATGAACCGCATATGCAACTCTGAACCAATTAGATTAAACAGAGTTCCCCACAAGCGTGGGGATGAACCGCCATTAACTCAAATGCTGATTCCCTCAACAAAGAGTTCCCCACAAGCGTGGGGATGAACCGGAAAATCAAATAAGAGTTAGAGAGCATTAGATGAGTTCCCCACAAGCGTGGGGATGAACCGAATGTAGTTCAGTGAACAGTCTTTATTTATTAGAGTTCCCCACAAGCGTGGGGATGAACCGATTAGGAGATGATTAAAACGACGGACGAGAAAGAGTTCCCCACAAGCGTGGGGATGAACCGATAATACAGCGTCGCTATTCCCAAACTGCCGGGAGTTCCCCACAAGCGTGGGGATGAACCGAGAAAGACCCGCTGGATAATTTGAAGGATGGAGAGTTCCCCACAAGCGTGGGGATGAACCGACATAGCCAGCAATTACAGGCAGATATACTTTGAGTTCCCCACAAGCGTGGGGATGAACCGACACTCCAAACAATTTACATAGTTTCACAGTAGAGTTCCCCACAAGCGTGGGGATGAACCGAAGATGAATTATATTGTGCTGAAGTGACACACGAGTTCCCCACAAGCGTGGGGATGAACCGACCAGGGAAGTACCATGGAAGAAACACATGAGGAGTTCCCCACAAGCGTGGGGATGAACCGAAGTAGAAATATTTTCAAATGAACATACAGATGAGTTCCCCACAAGCGTGGGGATGAACCGTCATTACCTGACTTTTGAGCTCTCCCTTTTCAGAGTTCCCCACAAGCGTGGGGATGAACCTTTTATTAACGTCGGGCAGGCGCTTGCACCCACGAGTTCCCCACAAGCGTGGGGATGAACCGTTAAGGAGTGTAGGAGAGAAGCTTATACTGGCGAGTTCCCCACAAGCGTGGGGATGAACCGGGTTATTTTGACAATAAAACCAAAAATCTATAGAGTTCCCCACAAGCGTGGGGATGAACCGTCATAGCGTAAACGTTAGCGTTAAAGGCTCCCGAGTTCCCCACAAGCGTGGGGATGAACCGATATTCAGGCAAAAACCCGCCGCCGATTGAAACATTTCAGGAGCCACAGGCAGCGGGAAAAGTTGGCTATTCGCGAGCAAGATCCACTAAAACAAGGATTGAAACTTCCTAAGTGAGTTGCTATTTCTGAAATAGTATATTATTCGCGAGCAAGATCCACTAAAACAAGGATTGAAACGATAGTCACCGTCATCTTCTTCTTCGACATCCCAAACAATTCGCGAGCAAGATCCACTAAAAAAAGGATTGAAACTATGTAACCTGGTTACGATGGGTTACGTTTTCTTATAAAAGTCGAATCTCTTATTATCTTGATAAAACCAAATTACAGAATAATCCGAAAAGAAGGACGGGAAACATAGACAATGGAACAGCGTATCAATATTGCCCTTTAAAATAGGGGTTCCGTTGCAAAAATAATTTTTCTGTACTTTAAGGCTATTATTATTTCCTTTAAATATGATTTTACCCCCAGTTTTATCACCAAAATTGCCTTATTGTGAAGGATTCCAACGGTTCTGTAAAATGCTCTGATTTTTTGCAACGGTACCAGTAAACTTATCTTTTCCAAAATTGCAAGTTGACATTAATATATTTTTTATAATCTCAAAGCATATAGATTATAATATTTTTTAAAAATCTCTCTAAACCACTCAACGAATGAAATTAATCAATTGAAATTTTTAAATTTAGAGGTGAAAAGTTGAACAAAAATCATCTTATTATATTACTGATTTTTATAGTAGCTACGATAGCCTATGGCTGTACAGGTGGCGGCTATCAAGATCGCCAGTGGGAATACAGCATGGCACGCCACACTTCGTTATTATCACCCTATTTAAAAACAGTTTCAGATGCTTCAAGAAGCGGCGATTTTAAAACGCTTGTTACATACGGTCAATACATTGCCGATGATACTCAAAAGGCAATCGATGAAAACAACCAATTTAAAGTCTCTCCGAAACTACAAGAAGCTCAAAAGGAATGGGGTCTTGCTATACAGGACTATAATTCTGCTGGGAAGCTAATGGTAAAGGCAGGTAATGAAGCGCTTGCTAATATAGATGCAGTAGCAGACATAAATCAATCTAGCGAATATTTGAAAACTGGAAATAATCATTATAATAGAGCAAATCAGGTGTGCTTATCAATCCACGGCTAAATAATTTAAGCCCATTTTTACACTGTACTTTTCCATTTTCATAAGCATTCCCCTTGATTTTGCTCTGAATAATGTGTTACGTAAGTTATTTCGTAACGAGCCCTTAGCGGCATGATGGAACATAAGTTCGATATAATTTTTATTCTTCATTATTTTTTTGATAGCAATTTAATATAGCTATTATTTTTACCTTGACATTGTCATATTAACTCATTTTTGTAGGTATTGCAACATATTTCCACCCAAATTTACATCATTTTGAGACTA
>MDTP02000029.1 GCA_001714685.2 Methanosarcina sp. Ant1
TTAATCCTATTATTGAAACCCGATTGATAGAGATGACCATTCCCGACAAACCGCGCAGCAGTAAACAGAAATACCGGCTTACGGAAAAAGGCCGGGCATTGCAGGCACAATTGACACATGATGAGGATCAAAAATGACCACGCAGAAAACTCTGGGATTTGATTTCGATCAGCCCACTAAAACAAACTCTGATAAGGTAGTATGTCTCGGCATGACCTTCGAAAACAATGAGGAACGCCGTAATCACTTCACCGAAAAGCTGCGTGAGAAGCTGCAAGACCCCGATTTCCGCAAAATCGAAGGCTTCCCTATAGGTTCCGATGAAGACATTCTAGCTCTGAGTGATCCTCCTTATTATACTGCCTGCCCGAACCCCTGGATTGCCGAGTTCATCAAAGAATGGGAATCCCAGAGGCCTGAGAGGTCTGCAGACTACGAATACCACCGTGAACCCTTTGCAACCGATGTGAGCGAAGGCAAAAACGACCCAATCTACAATGCCCATTCTTATCACACCAAAGTCCCGCACAAAGCAATTATGCGATATATTCTTCACTACACTGAACCAGGAGATATCGTCTTTGACGGTTTTTGCGGAACGGGAATGACCGGCGTAGCTGCTCAGATGTGCGGAGATCGGAGTGTGGTTGAATCTCTAGGTTATCAGGTGAAACCGGATGGTACCATCATGCAGCAGGAAACCGATGAGGAAGGAAAAACTAGTTGGGTGCCTTTCTCAAAGCTTGGTTTACGTCGGGCGGTATTGAATGATCTATCTCCAGTAGCGACTTTCATTGCTTACAATTATAATACACCCGTTGATGTGAAGGATTTTGAGAAGGAAGCAAAACGCATTTTGAAGGAAGTCGAGGAAGAATATGGCTGGATGTTTGAGACCAAACATTCTGACGGGAGGATTGGAAAGATCAATTATACTGTCTGGTCGGATGTGTTTATCTGTCCTGAATGTACTGAAGAGGTGGTCTTCTCGGAAGCTGCGGTAGATAAGGAAGCCGGAAAAGTTAATGATGAATTTCCCTGTCCACATTGCTCAGCAAAATTGACCAAGCGGAATATGGACCGGGCTTGGATCACAAAATATGATTCTGAAATCAAGAAAACTATCAAGCAGGCCAAACAGGTGCCTGTGCTGATTAACTATTCTGTAGATGGAAAAAGGTTTGAAAAAAAGCCTGATGAATTTGATTTTATGCTTATTGAGAATATCGAAAACAGTGAGATTCCCTACTGGTATCCGATTGCTGAATTGCCGGATGGCTATAACACCCAACAGCCGAAAGGATCTCATGGCATTACTCATGTTCATCACTTTTATACCAAACGGAATTTGCGGGTTTTGGCGGCACTACTTGGGAAAACATCCCAAGCCAACCAAATCTCAAAGGCACTTTGTCGATTTTTATTTCAGCAGTGGGCAGTTGGATTTTCAAAGCTAAACCGATATTCTCCGACGCATTTCTCCCAGAATAATCGTAATCTGAGTGGAACACTTTATGTTGGCTCTCAGTTATCTGAGGTGTCTCCACAGTATGCATTTGAAAACAAGTTGAAACGACTAATTAAGAGTTTTGAACGAGAAAATACACGTTGCTCAACCATTACAACACAAGATGCTTCAAAAACCTCTTTGCCAGATAGAATAGTTGATTATGTTTTTATAGACCCTCCATTTGGCTCGAATATTATGTATTCTGAGCTTAATTTCCTATGGGAGTCTTGGCTCAAAGTCTGGACGAATAATGAGCAAGAAGCTATCGAAAATAGTACTCAAGGGAAAGGTTCCAATGAATACCGTCAATTGATGACTGCCTGTTTCAAGGAAGTTTATCGGGTGCTGAAGCCTGGCCGCTGGATGACTGTAGAGTTCTCAAATACCAAAGCTTCTGTATGGAACAGCATTCAGACTGCATTAAATGATGCTGGTTTTATCATTGCAAACGTATCGGCTTTAGATAAAAAGCAAGGCAGTTTCAAGGCCGTCACAACTCCAACAGCCGTCAAACAGGACCTCGTTATCTCAGCCTACAAACCCAACGGTGGATTTGAAAAACGTTTTCAGGAAGAGGCAACTACTGAAGAAGGTGTTTGGGATTTCGTCCGTACTCATCTGGACTACCTGCCAGTCATTAAAAGCCAGGGAGCCCTGCTGCAAATGGTTCCTGAACGTGACCCCCGCATTCTGTTTGACCAGATGGTGGCCTACTACGTCCGCAAGGGCTACCCGGTACCCATCTCCAGCCAGGAATTCCAGATCGGTCTGGCACAGCGATTCATTGAACGAGACGGTATGTATTTCTTGCCTGAACAGGCTGCAGAGTACGACCGAAAGAAGATGACGAAACAGGTCTTCCAGGTAAAGTTGTTTGTATCCGATGAGGCTTCGGCTATCCAGTGGCTGCGCCAGCTTCTCAAAGAGAAGCCACAAACCTTCCAGGATATAAACCCACTATTCATGCAGGAACTTGGTGGCTGGAGCAAGAACGAGCAGCAACTGGATCTTCGGGAACTGCTGAACCAGAACTTCCTTTGCTACGACGGCAAAGGCGAAGTGCCCAGTCAAATCCACAGCTATCTCTCAACAAACTGGCCTGAAATGCGAAACCTAGCTAAAGATGAGCCGAAGCTGGTCGCAAAGGCTAGGGACCGCTGGTATGTTCCAGATCCAAACAAGGCAGGAGATCTTGAAAAGCTTCGTGAAAGATCGCTCTTGAAAGAGTTTGAGGAATATAAACAGGCCAAGAAGAAACTTAAGGTATTCAGGCTGGAAGCTGTCAGGGCTGGGTTCAAGAAAGCCTGGCAAGAACGGGACTACGCTACTATTATTACAGTGGCTGAAAAAATTCCCAATAATGTTTTAGAAGAAGATCCTAAACTGCTTATGTGGTATGATCAGGCAGTGACGAGGATGGGAAGTGGATCTTGATGACAACAGAAGACAGAAAGTTTTTGGATCTTGATCACGTGTGCGACCAAATCATTAGTCAGGATGATCGCGCTATGTTTAATGAGGCTATTCGTTGTTATCAAATAGGCTCTCATAGGGCGGCAGTTATTTTGGCTTGGTCTACCACCGCAGCCTGCCTCTCAAGGAGGATCGATGATTTGGCCTCTGAGGGAGATGGAACCGCTCAAGAGGCAAATAAAATTCTCAAAGAATGTGAAGGAACGGTTGCATATGAGGGAAAGCTTATAAAACAGTCAAAGGAATGTGGACTCATTGATGATTATGAACAAAAGAGTCTTACATTTGCTCGTGACACAAGATCAAAATGTGCTCATCCAACTGGAGTTGTTCCATCAGCTGAAGCGGTTAGGCATATTCTGTACATTTGCTCGCAGACAGTTCTTTGTCGAGAGAGCTATAGGGGAATGTCTTTCATAAAGCAATTTGTACAAGAAAAACTTGATAATAGATACCTATTTTCTAATAAGAATAACGTTTCAGATACATGCAAGCATTACTTTGGAAAAGTGCCAGAGAGAATACAACCACAGTTCGCGGTTCTCTGTGCCAATAAGATTCGAAATGGTTATACTCAACATTGGAAAGAAAATACGATTCTTTTTTTTAAAGAATTATTGAGTCATTCAACGCCTGAGTTGGCTAATAAAATAACTCAGAAATTTCAGGCAGTTGAAACTTTTGATAAAGATTTGTTTTCAGTCCTTGTGGGTCTTGATAATAGAGATATTATTTGGGACACTCATACTAGAAACCAAGCGAAGGCTCATCTGCGTGATTCTTTAAATGCCGGGATCGTAGACTCATATATGTTTCAATCCTATGCAAACCTATGCTCTATTGAAGAATTTGATGAAAATGATAAAGCACTATTTAAAAAGAGATTTTTACCATTCTCAAAACACTTATCAGAGCACACTCTTCTGCAAGAAAAACGAAGATTAGAACTGCTTTCATTATTAGTCGATTCCATCAAGGATGATGAGTTCAGACAACAAACTTTAAAAGGGGCTAAATTTCTCGTTTCTACTGAATTGTTTTCACAGAAAGGCAAAGAGATCGAACAAATCGTTGAAAATTTGATTGAAAGCGATTGGAGAGAAGATTCTATAAACGAGCTCCTCAGTAGCTGCTCTAATTGGTCTGATTCACTCAAGGCAACATTTCTGAAAAATTCTGAGAACTTCCTTATGAAGTGTACTGAAGATTTTCCTGATGATGTGATCTTTCTGTTTGAGGTAGCTAGAAGTTTATTATCTGATAAGCCGTCGCTTCTTCCTCACCAATTTGAGGATACCATTAAGGAGCTCATTGATGGTGATATTAGCATTAACTGGTTTGAAGAGGAAGGTGCTGCTTGGGGTAACTTTGTCGGACAGGTAGATTTAATCAGGTTACAACACGGCACTCACCTTCCCGTCCTTTTAGATCTGACCTTACCTGGCCCTGATGAACTAGATGATCCTGATGAACTAGAGGAGTTTGAAGAAATAGATGACTAAGTTTATTTAGCAATACTCCACCATCCACAACTCCCCCTGCAAAATCATCGAAGAAAAAAACCCTCTGGTGCCAGACGGTCTGCCGGATCTGGCTGCCTAACCAAGATGCAGTGGCCAGGGTTCCACGTTCAGCTCTGCGCCCTTTAAGCACCGAGATTCAGCCGGGAATTGAAGCAAACCGTATCACCTATGTAGCAGCGGCTGCGGAGGTAGTCTAATTACTGGAAGGAGGCACTTGTGTTCATGAGTAACTGGCGGGAATCCATACTGAAAGAATTCGTCCCCAATATCAGCAAGCTCACCCTGGTAGCTGACCCGGATTCTTTGCTGACAGAAGAAAAGCTTGCACTTGAGCTCAAAAATAGCGGTTTTGACCTGCTTGAATTCAATGACCCTGTCGAGTTCCGATACGCCTATGAATCAAAGTATAGGGCTAAATGGAACAAGGGCGAACACACAGACCTTGTAGTTGTTCTCCGCAAACAGAACTATGAGCTTAAAAATCTTCCTTATGATCTCCTTGCGGTCGGAAAACAGCTTATCTTCAGTCTTGGAGAGCTTTTTCCCAATCTCAGTTATCCGGTAATTGAGAAACTGGATCGCAGTCATTTTGATGCTTTATTTGATGCCCAGAAGAAATATCCTCCAGACCGAATGGGTGACAATGCTACCAAGGACTTCATTCTCCGCCACGTTTTCGGCATAGAGGCGAACCTCATCAGTAATGATGTTGCGTTGCTTCGTATGTTGCTTCAACTTCACTACGAGAAAATCACAATTCCAGAAATGCTGTCAGACCGGCTTGTCCATGTTTTAAGGCAGCATGGAGGTTTTCAGAACTGGCCATTGGAAGAGATTGTTCCCGACGGTGCAGCATTCTTCTCATTCTTGCAGGAGCGCTGGCCTGTATTCCTCGATAGAATCTTATCTGAAATCGAACCCACTGAGAAATTCTTAGAAAAGGAGTTCAATTCAAAGGTTGACTTCAAATATCCCGGGCCGGAAGACTTACCCTTCGATCATCATGACATCCGCGTTTACATCGACAATCTGTTTGTTGAAGGGAAACTCACTCCGGTTCAGAAGCCTGAAATCGGTATCGAGACACATTCCTGGATTCGAAGCGGAATAGCTGAGTCAGGTGGTGCATATGAAGATATTCGTATAACTCGCCTTCTCGAACTTGTTGAGAAATCGGTTCCAAATAGAGAATCACGGTACTCCGATTGGCTGGAATTCGCCATGAAATGGGCTGAGCTGGGAGTTCTTGTACATTCGGGCTGTCAGGCAAAGGAATGGGAACGATCCCAACAGATTGGCACCGAGCTCAACAATACTTTCGCTGAATGGCTGAGTGTCCACTATTCAACCCTCATCGATCTACCTCCAATTAATCCGGCAATGCTTCACCATGTCCCACGTATGCTGGCACGAGAGATGGATAACTCAAACACAAAGATAGCATTAATTGTCGTCGATGGTCTCTCCCTTGAACAATGGATTACTATTCGACAGATCCTTCGCGAGAATGATGGCAGCCTTTTAATGCAGGAATCGGCTACATTTGCCTGGATTCCCACCCTCACTTCTGTATCTAGACAGGCGATTTTCTCTGGGAAGATTCCCTTCCTCTATCCCTCGTCAATCAATACGACTAACAATGAAAACAACCTGTGGAGGCAATTCTGGGAAAACAAAGGGTTGTCCAAGCTGGAAATCGGATATAAGAGAGGGCTGGGAGATGGCGATGTTGTCAATGCTCTTGAAGACACACTGAACCCTGGAAAAACCAGAATTATTGGTTTGGTTTTGGACAAAATCGACAAGATTATGCACGGAATGCAGCTTGGAGCGGCCGGAATGCATAATCAGATCAAACAATGGTGCCAGGAAGGCTTCCTTGGTTCGCTTATTGGTTACCTTATGGATAAAGATTATCAGGTTTGGCTGACATCAGATCACGGGAACATTGAATGCCAGGGAAGAGGACTTCCTTCAGAGGGGGTTATTGCCGAAACCCGTGGTGAAAGGGTTCGAATCTATCCGACCGCTGAACTTCGCAACTCAGTCGCTAGTTCATTTACTTTCGCCCACGAATGGAAGCCAATCGGCTTGCCAGAAGGCTACTTCCCTCTGGTTGCTGGAGGAAGCGACGCTTTCATCAAGGAAGGAGAAAAGATAGTTAGCCATGGAGGCATCTCCATTGAAGAGGTCATCGTGCCTCTGGTGAAATTTGAAAGGAGTGCTCAATAATGAGCAAAAGGCATGAAAAAATCGGGATTAAGCAAGTAATCCGGCTTGAGTGGATGGATCATGTGCTCAACATGCTTCTTGCTGGCATGGAACCCGAATCCATAAGAACCGAGCTAAAAAGCTATCTTGCTGATAAAAAACAAAGTGGCGGTACAGGTGAGCGAGGGGAAAAAACCTATCTTATGGCAATAGGTCCACTATCAGCCTGGTTTGATCCTGAACCGGAATTGATTGATTTTCGAGATCATGCACTTACGATGGCATCAAAACTCCAGCAGAAACAGTGGTTGCCTTTGCACTGGGCCATATTATCTGCTGCATATCCTTTCTGGTTTAATGTTGCCACACAAACCGGGCGCTTGCTGAACCTGCAAGAACAAATTACACAGCGCCAGATATTCAATCGGCTTAAAGAGCAATATGGCGATCGCGAAACAGTTTCTCGAAATGCTCGGTATACAATTCGCTCATTTGTTGCGTGGGGAGTGCTGAAAGACTCAGAGTCTAAAGGCTGTTATGAGAAATCCAATATAATGACTATCCAAGACAAGGACCTGGCCATTTTGCTTATCGAGGCAGCACTACACACTACTCCCGAGGGAAAAGGAGCTTTGAGGCTACTTATAAGCTCTCCAGCCTTTTTCCCATTCGAGCTTCCAGTGCTTACAGGTGACCTCATTGCTAAGAGAGCACCTGGCATCGATGTTATTCGCCATGGGCTGGACGATGAGCTTCTGAAAATAGGACATTGTAAATAATTCGCTTTGATGCTTTCAGCTAATCAATATATTACCAGTAAAACCGCTACTTGATTTGAAATGAATGAAAAAAATCCATCCACCGGATGCCGGCTTGAAATTTCGGATCCAAATTGACCTCCCACCATGAGACCTTTATAGAAACCTGAAATCAGCCGGGAGTTAAGAAGGGGCGGCCCAAGGCTTAAAAAATATATTTATCCCGTAAAGTAAGGTTCCTGGGACCACAGAAGATCTTTTGTTCAAAAGCAAAATTCAAAATCTGGATCTGCCTGAATCTTTTTAAAATTACTTAAAAATCAAAGGTGTTCCAGCAGTTCTTCGAGTGAAACATCAGTCTGCTTCAGAATAGCATTTAATGTGGATTTTTTAACAGGATATGGAGAGGGACAGTGAGCAGGTTTTATTCTCTTTGCAAAATTACGTGGCTGCCCTTCTGCCTGACAAACAATAAAAACCAGCTTTCCGAGGGCCTTATGAGCTTTTTTCCGGAAACTGAAGGCAATTTAGCCAACAGATACTTCCACTGTAGCTATTTCACCCAGCACCTGAGCCTGTTCTCTGGTAACTTCCAGAACAAGCTGAAGAGCTTCTTTGATGTTTTCAAGCGCCTCTTCTTTTGTATTTCCTTCACTGATAGCGACAGGAATTTCAAGGCACTAGGCGGTGTATCTCCTTCCTCAGACTCTTCAAGTTTAATTGTAAACCGCATAGTGATTAATTGGTGGTTTTGATATTAATATATACTTCTTAACTCAAAAACAAGCTTTGCAGCACCAAAATTTCACTAACTCCACGCTACTATTCCTGAATATACCTCGGAGTAAATAAATTACAGGGGAAGAGGCGGGAGCAGACCAGAGGGAAAAATAATTTTACAGAAATAAATTCAACTGAAACCAGAAAACAAACCATTTCTTCCTTCCGGAAGCAAACTGAAAATACACAAACTTACTCATAACCAAGGGGTTCTCGCAGTGCTACAAGAAATCCCTCTGCAGGATGCCGGTCTGAATTCCCAGTTACATTTACTCTTTCGCCATGAGACCTTTTATAGGAGATCTGAAACCTGCAGGGCGTTGAGAGGGGGCGAGCCTGTGGCTTGAAAAATATATTGGTCAAGTACAGGGCTCTGCAATTTGAGAAATAACCCTCTAGTACCTTGACAATTTAATTATGAAACATAATATTTGGACAGCTTCTCATCTGCAGTCTTCTTTGTAAACTTCCA
>MDTP02000030.1 GCA_001714685.2 Methanosarcina sp. Ant1
AAAACATTTAGCGTGGGAAATTACATTCCTAATCGACATTTTATCTTTGTTTGGTCGCTTTTAAACTGGAAAATTATTTTCAACCCACAAAAATAGCGAAGAGCCAGAAAAGATCTCACACATCCTGAAAAGAATAAAAAGAAAGCTTAAATCCCTCATTAAATACATGAAAGGAAGCATAAGTTCTCAACAAAAGGGAGCAAAGAATGAAAGAATCCCAGAACCATCTTAAAGCGAAAACTCTGATCCTTACTCACGGAGATTCCGATGGAATCTGCTCGGGTGCAATTGCAAAAACAGCTTATCCGGATGCATATGTATATTTTACGAGTCCAGTTAACCTTCTTGATAAATTAAGCCTTATAGAAGATGTGGAGACCCTTATTATATGTGATATTGCACTCGATGAAAGGCACTGCTCTAGACTTTACCCGTTGCTTAATGAATTTGCGGAAAAGTGCAACCTTTACTACATTGACCACCACCCGCTCCCAAATAATTACGGGAAAGAAGACTGGTTTTACCATGATATTGAAGCCTGCTCTTCGGAGCTGACCTACAGACTCTTTGAAGATCGTCTGAACCGGGACATGAGGAGAGTAGCAATCTACGGAGCTATTGGAGATTTCTGCGACAACACGCCTCATGTAAAGAGCTGGGTCAAAGACTGGGACAAAAGAAACCTTTATTTCCAGGCCGGAACTCTGATCCAGGCTATTTTCCATAAAGGAAAAGATTACGAGTTTAAAAGAAACCTTCTCGACCCCCTTTCAAAGGATATCATCCCTTCAAATATCCCTGACCTTCTTGATTTTGCCCGAGAAGCTGCAATTAACGAAGAAAAAATTCGGCTCTTTGTTAAAGAAAACGTACGGGTCTTGAGAAACAGCGCGTATATTGTAAATACGAATAACTCCATTTCAAAGGCAGCAATCTATGCAGCCTCCTACGGCCAGAGGGAAGTGGGAATTGCAGCCGAGTATCGAGAGAGAAAGGGGGCTTATGACCTTAGCATTCGTTCCAGGGGAGACGTTGACGTAAACTGTCTTCTCCGCTCGATCGCCCCTAAATTCGGAGGAAGCGGCGGCGGGCATCCGCTGGCAGCAGGAGCACGTATTCCCGAAAACGTTCTTGATGCGTTCCTCAGGGCTTTTGATACAGAGCTCGGGGAAGCTAATGAGGTAAATCACAATGGAAACCAGTAAAACTGTAGCTGAAAACGGTATAAATTTTGAGGTCGTCTTTGTAGGACGCTCAAACGTAGGCAAGTCCTCCCTTCTCAGGGAGCTATTCGGAGCAAAAGTAAGGGTAGGAAGACGCCCTGGAGTCACACTGCGCCCCTCTCATATCCAGCTTTCGGACCTTCTGATCACGGATATGCCGGGTTTCGGTTTTATGAGCGGAGTGAAGGATCGGAAGCAGGATATAGTAAAAGACCAAACCGTGCACTATATCGAAAAGAATGCCGAAAGGATCAAAATCGCGATTCTCGTGATAGACAGCCCTGCCTTTTCTGAAATAGTTGACCGCTGGGATGCCAGAGAACAAATACCTATAGACATTGAGATGTTTGATTTCCTAAGGGAAGTTGGGATCGATACCCTTATTGCTGCAAATAAGATGGACAAAGTCAAAGAAAAAGAGTATGACCCCCTCCTAAACGAGATTGCAGGTCGCCTTGGACTTGAGCCCCCCTGGGAAAACTGGAAGCACCTGATTGCACCAATAAGTGCCAAGAAGGGAAATCTAAGAGCCTTGAGGGCCCTCCTTCGGGAAAGGCTACACGAAATGAAAAGAGACGACCTGTTCAAGTATTTTTGATTTTTATAAAATGATTTTCAGCGTGGTATCCTAAAATTATTTTATATTTCCCAAACTTAGGGTAGTTCAATACTTGATACAATAACAGGTAGCTTAAAGGGTTAAGAGTTGAAATCTCAATTCTAGCATTATTCTATAGTATGTATATGACGAATTCTATAGTATGACTATATGACGAAACCAATTTGAAATTGCAGTATAATATTGGATCATCTGTGACTGAAATATAGCTGTCATATGAAAACACAAAAAGTGAAATGATTTCAGGATAAAGCACATTTGACTATCCTGATCTCCGATTATATTGCTTTTACTCTTCCTTTTCCGCCGTCAAAATTTCTCTCAGGTACTCAATTATGTCTTCCTTCAGGTTTTCATTTTTAAGGGCAAAATCCACTATTGCCTTTACATATCCGAGCCTGTCGCCGGTATCATAACGTTTTCCTTTGAACTTGCAGGCATAGATCATCTGAGATTTATTCAGGAGCCTGATCCCGTCCGTAAGCTGGATTTCGCTTCCAACTCCTGTCCCTGCATTCCTTATACAGTCAAAGATTTCAGGGGTGAAAACATAACGGCCAATTGCCCCTATATTCGAAGGAGCGGATTCTGGTGATGGTTTTTCCACAATATCTTCAAGTACATAGAGAGAGTCATCAAGCAGCTTTCCTTTTATAATCCCATAGCTGCTCAATTTTTCGTAAGGGACTTCTTCTACTGCAAGAGTAGATCTTCCATATTTTTCAAAATTCTCAATTAGCTGGGCAGTGCAGGGTTTGTCATGTACAATGATATCATCCCCGAGAAGCACGGCGAAAGGCTCATTCCCAATATGTTTTTCTGCTCTGAGAACTGCATCCCCAAGCCCATTGGGCTCCTTCTGGCGGATATAATGAATATCCACCAGGGACGAAACGTCCCTGACTAGTTTAAGAAGTTCAGTGTTGTGCTTTTTTGCAAGATACATCTCAAGTTCAGGGGAATCGTCGAAATAATCCTCAATTGCTCTTTTTCCCCGGCCTGTGATAATAATAATATCTTCGATTCCGGAGGCAATAGCTTCCTCTACAACGTACTGAATCACAGGTGTGTCAATGATAGGAAGCATTTCTTTCGGCATTGACTTGGTGGCTGGCAGAAATCGGGTTCCAAGGCCAGCCGCTGGGATAATTGCTTTTTTGACGGTCAAAATGAACTCTCCGGTAAAGAGGGAATTCTATGAGAAGATATTCTTACAGATGATTTAAAGTATTTTTCATCCGTAATATCTTAAGAGAATTTCGATGAACTCCGAATACGTTTTCATGGGAGCTTTAAATCCCTTAATATTAGTTTTTACTCATGTAAAATCTTACTGAATTTGCTCTTAAAGGAGAATACAAAAGTCTTCAATTGATTGGAGATAAACTCATTGAAATTGATTTTTTAATTGACTGGAATTGTTCGTATGATTTTTGAGTCCATTACATAAACAAAACAGTTTCAGAAGGCGACCTGAAACTGATTTCACTGTTATGTTCAAATGCTTGTTTGACAACAATGACATGGACTCTCTGACTTTGAACTCACAAAACAATGCGTTGTTAGGCTATCTTCCATGAAGTCTTTGTTTCATCCATTCAGATTCAGGAAACGCAAAGGCAGATAAAAATAATAAAGAAATTAAAAAGGAGAAGTAAGGTGGAACCTGGGCAAAGAAGAGAGGTAGATCGCATTTTGAATAAAAACTTCATAGTACCTTAAGAGGGTCGGGGCGGACGACCTGAAAGAGGGAGTGAATCACGCGAATCTTCATTCAAAAATCTTTAACAATATCTAATTGTGTGAGATGTTTTTGCTCCCTTGGGAAGTTTTATTCAAGGATGGCGACGCATTATTAGAATTTTTATGTTTTCTGAGGCCACGATATTCCTATCTGTCTCCCTAACTGTATTACTTCACTTCGGATGCTGGTGTCAAGTTTTAAGAGTAAAAAGATGTACGAAATAGCACCCAATATTATTGGGATCAATATAAGCAATATACTTGATATAGGCATTACCATCCGGTAAAAACCAACAACAAGTCCCATTGCCAGAGCTGCTAAAACGATATTTTTTATTTCCTGTGAATTAAATCTGACGTGAATGGTACGTTTCAATGCCAGATGCGCCAGTAGAGCGTTAAGGAGCATTGCAATAAGGGTTGCAACAGATGCTCCGAGTATTCCGAGGACCGGAATTAACAAAATATCAAGGATGACATTTGTGGTTGCAGCGATTGCCGTTGCGTTAAATGAATCTTTTGGACGGTTCAAAGCACTAAGGTACATTGTTTGCAGGAACATGAAGACATTTACAATCTGGACTGCCAGAAGTACGTAAAATGTCTGTGTACCCCTTACAAAGCCTTCCCCATAAAATAAATAAAGCATTTTATCTCCAAGGAGTAGACCCCCTACAAAAACAGGCACAGCAAGCAGTAACGAATAAGTAATGCCTTTTGCAAAGGCATCTTCTGCCATATCTAATTTTCCGTTTGAATGCCAGTTGCTTACTTTTGGGAATAGAACCGTCCTCATTGCAATGGTTGTAAAAGTTGCTGCTGTTGTAAATTGGAATACAACTCTATATATTCCTACGTCGGCATTTTTCAGGAAATACCCAATTAGTATAACATCTGCATAGTTGAATACGAGACTTCCGCCTGAAGCTAGAAAAGTCCAGAAAGAATATGAAAATATGCTTTTTAAGTGGCCGGCATTAAACTTTTTGAGCCTTAGGTTCAAATAACGAAAGCCTATTAACGTGGATGCAATCATCCCAAAAACAAATCCCCCTGCAAGTCCCATTGCCCCAAAACCCAGGTAGACTGCAATGACCTGAAAGATCATGCATCCTGTACTATTTATGAAGCCGCAGGTCTGGCTTATTCCCACTTTCCCGGAGCCATAGTTCCCATCTGACACACTATTATTGAAAACTACTATAATTAAAGCTATAATAAGCCATGAGTACATCCCTGAGCTGTCGATGTTTTCAATGAAGGGTCTTGCAAAGAACAGAAAAAGTATGGAGATACCTAATAGAAAAATCCTCAATACAAAAACAGATGTGAAATATTCATCTTTTTCTTTCCCTTCGCTGATTCTCTTTACTGCTGCACCTGCGAGACCTCCGTCCGTTATCAAGTTTAAAGTACTAAAGTAAGCTAAAAAAAGAAAGTACGCTCCTAAGACCGATTCGCCAATAGCATGGGCAAAATACATTGTACTTACAAATCCGATTAGAGTGAGTAATATTGTTGTGGAGAGGGTTACAAGGCTCTGGCGGCGTAACTGTTCAATTTGCATAATTCGAGAAATTAGAGTTTTCTGATTAGTCATGGTTTTTTGGACTTGTGCAGTGGTACAACGATAGAACAGCGAAGTTAAATAATCTCTCTCTTAAATATTCTTTCCTCAACTAATCTCTTTTTATTTTAATGATTTGACCGCATCGTGGAGGTCTACAGCTCTTTTGTCCCACAAATAGTCATATCTGATCTCAATCAATTTTTTAGACATATCCTCTCTGCTTTGTGGATTTTTAATCAAGAATTCTATTTTTCTTTTAAAATCTTCAACATCATAATCAACATATAATATAGAATCATCTTTTCCGATTTGAATTAATGATTCGCATTTTGTACATATGATAGGTTTTCCACATCCAATATATTCATATAATTTCGTGGGTGAACTTCTATTTAAATATCCCTCGTTTGGATTATAGGGCATAATACAGGTGTCAATATCCTGAAATATCTTTCTTATCTCTTTTCTTGGGACCTCTTTCCTGACTATAATATCACTTGTTTCAATAGTATCTTTCAGCTCTTTTGAAATACCCTCTCCGTAAATACCGATAATATATAATTTCATATATGGATATTTTTCGTGGAGTTCTGTACAGGCTTGGACGAGTATGTCAATACCTCTATTTTTTGTTATCCCGCCTATATAACAAATATTGAATCGATTTTTGATGCTTTTATACGGTTCTGGATATTCCTCAATAAAACTCTTTTCAAAACCATTTGGACTAATAACAATATTTTTTGCTGGAAGATTATATTGATTCTTAATATACTGCCACATTTCTTCGTTTAACATTAATAACAATTCTGCTTCTTTAAGGCAGTATTTTTCAATTTCATTGTTTAATTCTGATCTGCCACTTCCTATTGCTCCTATTTGTTCAATTGTATCCTGAACATCTAATATTATTTTCAAGTTAAAATATTTACAGAATCTGAAAAGGACTCGATTTTGAATTGTTGTCAAAGACATCGGATAGGTAAAAAATACAAGTGGTTTTTTTTTCATTAATACCAATATTGAATTCAAAGCAACAACCGATTTAATTATATTATTATATATTCTGTACACAAAATTAGTTCTCGGAAGCTGTTTGTAAGGTATTGAAATGAGATTCACGTCACTAAATGTTCTTAAATTATTCAATAAATAATGTTCTCGAGTTAAAGTTGCAGAGATGTTATCTTGTAAATCTCCTAAGATTTCCCCATTATCAATCATGAAAATGTTAATCATCTCTATCACTTATATCCAAATATCTACATTACAAATATATTCAAAATAAGTATATTTTCTTTTATTATAATAGCTATAATCTGTAGCTTACGCAATTTAACTTCTTCAGTAATGACATCTGTAATTTTAGCATAATTATAATAGAGTCGCTTTTGTAAGTAACCTGCTTTTAGCACATATCTCCTATGATAAATTGGCATATTAAAAACTTGATTATACGGTTCAAGAGCTTCAAGTATCACAAGAAAGAAAGATCAGAAGACTTTCTCTTATATATTGTTATATATGCTCTGTATTTCCTTAGCTGTTTTTTCGCTATTATGAACTGCATTTACGTATTTTTTCCCATAGTTGCCTAGCTTTATCCTAAGAGATTCGTCTAATATTAGTTCCTCTAATTTTTGTTTAAGGTTTCCGGGGGATACATTAACAATTCCGCTTGCTTTGTTAATGAATTTCTCAAG
Source organism: Methanosarcina sp. Ant1 (assembly GCA_001714685.2). Taxonomy (GTDB): domain Archaea; phylum Halobacteriota; class Methanosarcinia; order Methanosarcinales; family Methanosarcinaceae; genus Methanosarcina. The sequence continues at coordinate 6,859 of MDTP02000030.1, forward strand.
CTCTGGTTTTATTGTCACGCAGCATGGGATTCCCATTTGTTGAACTTCATTTGTAAGTACTCCATACCAGCCTAATCCCACTGAGTCCACGACTATATCACACGTCTGCAGTAATTTCAGCGCTTCCATATGAGACTTGTTTTCAATTAAAAGGCATTCAACATTTGGATGCTCTTTCTTGAGCTGATCAAAAGCTTCAATAAAATATTTAGTTCCTTTTAATTTTCGATCAGTTGGGGCATGCCCGATTATAATTTTCTCATCATCACGATTTATCTTGCCCAACCCGTGCCAGGGGATAGAGTTTGGAATCCATATCGCTTCTGGGGCATATTTCAGAAGATCAGGGGTTGAAACAATTTTAGCATCTGCGAATTTCGATCCAAATGTTTTCCCATGATCTCTCAATTTACTGCCGTGCCAGTGAACAACAACCTTGCCGAAACGTTTGAAAAACAGTGGAATGTCTATGTCATGAGGGAATATTCCTGCATCGTGAAGATGGAATAGGTCAAACTTTTCCTTATGGATTATCGTTAATAAATTCTTTGATATAATTTGAAAACGGTTGAATAGGTCTCTTTTCGAGTATCTCATAGGGAGGTTCAAAGAAATATCAATCTTTTCACTGGTAAAATTCTCAGTTATATCAAAAATCAATACCTTGTGGCCCATTTTTTTTTGTTGCAGTGATAGATTATATGCTACATTTGCAATATTCCGTACATGTAATATTTTCATGTTTCTCCATCATAATATCCAGTACTTATATTTCCTTTTTTCTGGATTAGATACCTAATCTAAAATTGCCATGAAAATATCAGAAACCTTCAAAGTTTCCCAGCAACTGTTGTTATTTTATTCCCCATGTCATTTCCATATACCTACAACTGTTTTACCTGCCGGAACATCTTTCAGTACCAGCGCATGAGCCCCGATGATCACATTATCTCCAATCTTGACTGGACCCAATATGGTCGAATTTGCTCCAATCTTTACATCGTCTCCGATTTGAGCTGGAGCTTCGAGATCAAAACGTCTCCTTGTTCCAATAGTGACACCCTGACGGATGTCGCAATTTTTTCCCAATACTGTGCCTGTATTGATGCAGATGCCGTAAGGGTGAGAGAATATCGTTCCTGCTGGAATTTGAGATAAATCAATGTCACATAATAAAGCCGTTTTTAGGGGGAACTGCTTTGAAAGGCAGTAGTATATATTAGACACATCTTTAAGCCTCTTCACAAAAAAAGTCCCAAAATCGTATTTTCTTATAATTCCCATATTATCACATGAAGCTCTCAAATTAGAATTTTGATTTAAAAACCTATTCTTTATTACACTAACTCTGGCCGTTTTTTCAGATTGCTGTAGCTTTATTAAATTGCATAAAATTGGTCGCTTTTATGGCGAAAAACGGTGTAGTATATAAGGGAGTCTTCTTCGAGGACTCCATCGGAAACGATTTGAGCAGAGAAAGCACTTCGATTTGCTAATTCCTGTACTTCCTCTGCATTGACGATATTGCAAAGCATGTAGAACGTACTTTTTATACCAACAAAAGTTCGCATTTTAAGCATATGCTTCTTCCATGATAAAACTCTTTGTTGTAAAGTGCTTCAGGAAACTTTCGTATGACAAAACCATTTCTTCTTAACAAAAGAAGAAACTATTCTTCTATCTCTTTTTGATGGAAATGGTCAGGTCAAACTTCCTTCAGGTGGAACCATTTATCATTTTTTGAATAGATGGAAGCTATGAGTCATTCCTTAACCATTCTAACATATGGTACCATCTGAATGCAAAACCTATTATTTCCTACTCCTCAAATGCCGTGATTAATCAAGAAGGTGAAGAGGAAAAATCAATAATGTGGTAAATAAAAAGTGGAAAATTGGCGGAGATGTTCATGTACCAATGGAAAACAAGCTCAAATTTCTATACGAAAATGGAAGGGAAGAACAGGTTGCAATGTATCTGAGAAACCAGAACATCAGTGATGATTCATTCGATGAGCAGTATAAAAAGAGAGTTGAATGTGAAATGATACATAGGCACATTAAAAGTACATTAAATTCGATAACAGAAGCTGGAGAAACAAGAGTAAAAAACTCTACTATCTCTTGAGCTTCATAGAATATCAACTACTGTTACTGACAGAGTTGCAAAATAAGGTTGGAAAAAAATTCATTTGGAAGATACTTTTAAAGAAACCATTGTCAAATTAGATCACAGAGTTTAAAAGCTAATTTGAGATCCTTTCACATCTTCAATAGATTATATGGAAAGATACTTATATGATTATTTCCTCTATTAAATAATTTTAAATATGTTTTCTCAGATTAATGAGGTTAATAAATGTGTGGGATTGCAGCTTTAATTAGTTTGAATCAATCATCAAATTACCTGCATCATATCAACTTAATGACAGATGTGATTAATCATAGAGGTCCCGATGACGAAGGATTTGTATTCTTCTCAAAAAATAACTCTTCATCAAAAGATCAGCCTTATACTGATCACATTTTTAGCGGAAAAGACGGTTCTCCTAAGTTACAAGAGCTGTCTCTAAATTACGTTCCGAAAGAACAATACACAAATCAAAAAATACCGGATTCGGTAGTTGCATTGGGTCACCGCCGTTTGTCCATTATAGACCTCTCTCCTTATGGTCACCAGCCAATGTGTGATTCGAGTTCAAGGTACTGGATTATTTTCAATGGTGAGGTTTACAATTATATAGAAATACGTGAAGAACTCGAAGCCATGGGGCATCATTTTGTATCAGGTACGGATACGGAAGTAATTCTTAATGCATATAAACAATGGGGGAAAGATTGTTTAAGTCGTTTCAATGGGATGTGGGCATTCATTATATTTGATACAAAGAACGGAACCCTATTTGCCTCTAGAGACAGGTTCGGGGTCAAGCCTTTATATTACTGGTATTCTCCAGAGGGGTTTCTGGCATTCGCCTCTGAAATAAAAGAATTTACCGTTTTACCAGGATGGAAAGCAAAGTTGAATGGGCCTCAAGCTTATGATTTCCTGGTCTCAGAAGCAGGTCTGGCAAATCATACTTCTGAAACATTGTTTCGGGATGTGTATCAATTAAGAGGTGGTGAGGCATTTGAAGTTCAGGTTAGCAGGCTTTCTACTGAATTGCCCATATACAGGTGGTATGACTTAAAAATCAATAAACTTGATATCACTCTTGAAGAAGCTAAAAAGGAGTTTTTGAAACTTTTCCAAGACACCATAAGAATAAGATTGCGTTCTGATGTGCCTGTGGGGTCTTGTCTTTCGGGAGGTCTGGACTCTTCATCCATAGTATGCGTTGTCAACGATATTCTTAAAGAAGAGAAATTGGAAGAAATTCAAAAAACATTTTCTGCTTGTTCTGATGTTGAGAAATTAGATGAGAGAAAGTTTATCGATGAAGTTGTTAAATCTCGAAATATTGAAGCAAAATACATTTATCCTTCACCTGAGAAGCTGCTTGATTGTATTGATTCTCTAACCTGGCACCATGATGAACCTTTTGACTGCACGAGTATTTATGCCCAATGGCTTGTGTTTCAATTAGCTTCTGAAAATGGCATCAAAGTGATGTTGGACGGACAGGGTTCGGATGAACAACTCTGCGGATATCACAGGTTTTTTGGTTGCCGGTACGCCCAATTATTCAAATCCTTGAATCTATTGAGACTCGGCTGTGAAATCGGCAAAGTAAAAGCCTTGCATGGAGATTCAATTACAGAGTCTATAACGATGATGGGATTCTACTTAACGCCTTTAATGCTAAGGCAAAAATTAAAGGGCTTACTTGTTGAAGGAGGAGTCCCTCCCTCGATGCTTTCTGTTAAAAAATTAGAAATTCCCAATGATTCAAGGCAAAAATCAACGAAATTACTTGTTGGTGCCCCCATCTCTATGCTTTCAGCTAAAAATTTAGGAGTTTTTAATGATTCTGATAATCTAGTTAAGTTACCCTCAGGGGATGTGATCCAGAAAAATTGCTATGAGCAATTAATTTATTCTGTGCTCCCCCAACTTCTTCACAGTGAGGATCGGAATTCAATGGCACATTCAATGGAATCGAGAGTGCCTTTTCTTGATTTTAGGCTTGTAGAGTTTAATTTGAGTTTACCTCCAGAGCTAAAAATTGCTGACGGATATACCAAACAGATACTCCGTGAATCAATGTCCGGGATTCTCCCTGAGAAAATCCGTATGAGGGTGGACAAGATAGGTTTTGCCACTGCGGAAGAATCCTGGATGAAGGGAAAGAACTCTAAAATTTTCAGGCAACTTTTTGTAGAAGCAGTTGAATCCTCCATGGGCATATTCAATGAAGAGGCATTAAAAAAGTTTGATAGGATGATGGAAGGGAAAGAAAGATTTAATTCATTTGCCTGGAGAGTTATCTCTTTTGGAAAATGGATGAAGATCTTCAATGTAGTATGAATACGGTTTATAATGTTTAAGTTTGCAAGTAAATTGTGTTTATTTTGATAGTTATTCAGAGGTAACTACATTCTCTCAGATGTTTCAAACTCTTGATATCACTCCAAAAGTTCATCTATTTTTTCAGCTGCTTTTCCATCTCCAAATATTTTTCTGGATTTACCTGGAACTTCAAATTCTCTTATGGATTTTTTGATTTTTTCATAATCCGCGCCAACAAGTATATTCCAGCCTTCTTCAACTGTTTCCACCCACTCCGTGCTGTCCCTTAAGGTTGTGCATGGTATCCTCAACATATAGGCTTCTTTCTGTACCCCACCGGAGTCGGTAAGTATTCTTCTGGCATTTGATTCTAGTTTTAACATGTCAAGATAGCCTACAGGAGGAATCACTTTTGTGCTCTTAAGGATTTTTCCCCACAAATTGTATTCTTTAAGATATTTCCTGGTTCTTGGATGTACGGGGAAAACTATTGTCTCTTCTGAATCTGAAAATGCTTTTACGATTGATGAGAGATTTTCTTTATTGTCCGTATTGGAAGCACGGTGTACGGTTGCTAAAAGGAACTCTTTTGGATTGAGACTCAGATCCTGTAAAATCGTGGATTTATCTTCTGCAATTTTTTGATTATACTTAAGGGCATCTACCATTACATCTCCAACATTATATACACCTTCAGTAATGCCTTCGTTTTTCAGGTTCATCACTGCAGTGTCTGTGGGACAGAATAGTATATTTGAGATCTGATCAGTTACGACTCGGTTAATTTCTTCAGGCATTGCCCTATCAAAAGACCTCAGTCCAGCTTCAACATGTGCCACTTTGATGTGCAGTTTGGAAGCAGCAAGTGCGCCTGTAAGTGTGGAGTTTGTATCCCCATAGACGATTACAAGGTCAGGCTTTTCTTTCAAAAGTACTTTTTCTATTTCTATAAGCATTTTGCCGGTTTGTTCTCCCTGGGTTCCTGAACCTATTCCAAGATTATAATCAGGCTTTGGAATATCGAGTTCTTCAAAAAAGACATCGGACATTTCAGGATCGTAGTGCTGGCCTGTGTGGACAAGTATTTCTTCATTGCGCTTTCGGATAATACGGGATACAGGTGCACACTTTATAAATTGAGGGCGGGCGCCGACTACTGATAAAATTCTCATGTTAGTTTCCCACTGTCAGCGAAACAGCTTATATTAATTTTTTGTCCAAGTTTCCAATATTCACTGGATTTGTTCATAGGTTTCTTTTATTTTACTAGTATTTGACTCCCAAAAGCGGTAATCTCCAGAGTTCAATTTCTCTGGTTTTTTGTCAAGATACTCCAGGACAACATTTTCGAGTTCAGAGCTCTTTACAATCAGTAGATTTTTTCTTTCCTCTTCTTTTGTAATTCCGGAAGCTATTACAAGTTTCCCAAGGTTAAGGTATTCGTTAAGTTTCCATATACTCTTATCCGTTGAATAAGGAGTCAAAGTATTTTCTTTTCGAGGGATCATACATATTTTGGCTTTTTTGACTATCCCTGCCACCTTCTCATGAGGCTGCCAGCCCATAAACTCTACATTTGGGAGCTTTTTTGCGAGGTACAACCTGGAAAATGGGCCATCTCCTACTATTCTGAATTTTTCGCGTGGATATTTTTTTGCAAGATTCAGAAATTTTCCGATTCCTTCCTGCTCACAAACCCTTCCGAGAAAAGTTATAGCTCCATCTTCCGCCATAGCCTCCCCGGCCAAAAAGCTGTTTTTGGGATAATTCGGTATCTCATAGACCTCTCGAGTTCCATCTTTTATGTATGTTTTTACTTTTTCTCCCAGAGGCTCATTTACAGTGGTTATAAGATCTGCACTTGTTGCCAATTTTTTTTCAAAATATTCGGCCATTATCCTGCCGGGAGTCCCTAAACTCATTTCAAGCTCAACACCCCACGGCGACCTGTAGTCATAGATCATCTTTTTAAAATATGATCCCTTTAAGCTGGACAAATCATGATAGATTATATCAGGCACATTAAAAAGGTGGACTACATCAGGTTTTTCTTTTTTTATGAATTGTTTGCTAAGCCTAGAGATCTGTATCCAGTTTCTGGTGTTAAATTTGGGGACGAGTGTATCATATCCCAGTTCCTCGAGAGTTGCCTGGAACATTTTGAGTCTGGTTGTATGTTCGGGCTGATTAGCAAGCAATAAAACTCTCATGTGGCTCTCCTCAAAACCTCTTCATATTTTCTGGCAAGGATTTCCCAGTCAAAGCCTTTTGCGATTTCCCTATATTTTGTTTCATCATGTGGAATCTCAAGAAGCCTTTTTGTCTCCCGGATGAAACTGTCCTTATCATCATAATAAAATAAGTTGTCTCCAAGCACTCTTACAAGGGAAATCGTCCTGCTGGACAAAACAGGTTTTCCACAGGCCAGGTAATTAAAGACCTTTCCTCCAACTGCATATTCATTTTTGTCCATTTTTTTCAGTGTGTTGAGCCCTATATCCATAGCCGAGATATAGGTTCCAAGCTTCTCATAGGGTACAGCTCCTGTGAACCTTATCCTTTCCGAAACTCCCAGCTTGCTCGCCATTTCTTTGATTTTTTCACCGTAATCTGTGAATAACCCAGGACCCACGACCAGAAGTGTAACTTCCAGGTCGGGGAGGGCTTCTACTGCAGTCTCGAGATCAACCCAGTGCTCAAGGGAACCTACATATCCTATAACATTTCCTTTAAGGTCAAGTGCTTTTTTTGCTTCTTCTTTTGGGATAGGTTTTAATAGACTGCAATTTACCCCATTGGGAATTACTTCTGCATCTTCGACCCCTATATCTTCAAGAAAGTTTTTGAGTTCTTGGGTGACAGTTATTGTAGAAGCTGCATGTTTCAGATTATACCTTGTAATTTGCCTTACCCCGGTCTTGACAATTTTTCCAAAAAAAGACTCTGGGTAATATATTGAAGCGGATTCTTCGAGGTGATCGAGGTAATCAAAAACCACAGGAACATTTAAAAAATTTATCAAAAAAGACGGAAGAATATTCGTAGATAGTACTACATCTATACTCTTTTCTTTGATTATCTCTCTCATTTTTATAAAATGCTTTGGCCAATTTAGTAAGTAATACAGAGAAGGGTCTTCCACATCTACAAATTTTGTATCAACAAGTTTGCAAGCTGTTTCTCTTGGCCTGTTATTTTTGAACTTCTTAAGGTCAAAATGCAGAACATACACTTCATGTTTTTCTGCAAGGATATCAAATATGAAATTAAGCCTATTAGGTATGGGGTGTCTGATCCAGTCGGTGGTTGGTATCACAAGAATTTTCATGGGATTTCCTTTCGATTTTATGTGTACTTTACATATCAGACTTAAAATTGGGACACTATTTATATTTTTTGCGCATATTCATTACAAAGAGCTATCACATATTGTAGTAATAACAGTTAATTTATATATTGTTTCTGAATTATTTATTATTTATTTAACTTTCCGCTGACGTCTGACGAATTTATTCATAAAGCATTATGAAGCTGTTGATAAGAAGTGGGATAGGATTATAAACCCCTAAATTGAATTAATGCAATCAGTTTGATTTTCTTCTCCCATAAATTATATATATAATTGCAAAAAATGTACCTCCTAAAGGGGATTGTTATGAGTTCTCAGGATCGTCCTGTATCATCATTAAAAAATAAAATGAAATCCAGCTGGCCTTATACTCTGGCGGTTGCGATAATCGGTTTTGTAGCTCTGTGGATAAGAATACTTCCTTCAAATACCGTATTTTTATCCAACGGGTTTGTAAGATTTGTGAGCAATGATGCCTGGTATCATATGCGGACTTTAAATCTTCTTCTTAATAATTATCCCAAAAGAGTATTTTTTAACCCCATGACCGAATACCCTTATGGGAATTACATACATTTCGGTCCATTGTACGACCAGATGATGGCTATTACTTCCCTGATTCTGGGCCTGGGTCATCCCAGCTCTGAACTTGTTAACCATATCGGAGCCTACTTCCCCGCAGTCCTCGGAGCTCTTACAGTCATTCCGGTTTATTATATCGGAAAGTATCTTGGAGGTCGTAAAACAGGGGTACTGGCTTCAATTCTGATCGCCTTTGCTCCAGGGCAGTTTCTGTCCCGCTCAATGATAGGTTTTACAGACCACCATGTGGCTGAGTCTCTATTTAGTACCTTTTTCATAATGTTTTTTATGCTGGCATTGATCTCCGCAAAGAAAAACAAGCTGAGCTTTGAGGATATATTTAATAAAAGAATTAATGTTCTGAAAGAGCCTCTGATATATTCTGTTATAGCAGGTATCATGTATTCGGCCTACCAGCTTACCTGGCCAGGTGCTCCTCTTTTCGCATTAATTATTATGGTTTATGCTTTATTTCAATACATACTTAATAATTTACATAAAGAATCAAGCGACTACCTTGGGATTGTAGGAATACCCACATTTTTCGTAAGTGCGATACTTGTCCTTCCCTTTATCCACCCTGATATGGGCTTCCAGATGTTTTATTACTCCTGGTTCCACGCTGTTACTGCTTTTGGGGCGATGATCGGTTTTGTGGCTTTGAGTTATATTGAAAAGGTGTTCATTAAGAGAGAATTAAGTTCTTATTACTATCCTCTGGCAGTATTCGGAATTGGTATCGTCGGATTGATAGCAGTAAGTATCGTTTCCCCGTCGCTTTATTCCATAATCATAAATGGCCCAAGCACGATTTTCGGGATTCAACAAGGCGGAGCATCTACAATTGCTGAGGCTTCTTCTATATTTTACTCGGGTAATAATTTCACTCTATCTAAAGTTTATGGGAATTTTACTGCTCCAGGATTCATTGCTTCTCTCCTCGGGATATTTATCTTGATTGCAAACATAGCACGAAGGCCGAAGCCTCAAGAAGTACTGATTCTTGTCTGGAGTGTTCTCATTCTCTTTGCAATCTTCGGACAAAACCGTTATGCATACTACTATTCCGTAAATGTTGCAGTTCTCAGTGCCTATGTAGGAGGCCTGCTGCTTGAAAAAGTAAAATGGAGTGAACTCGATGAGAAGTTCAAAGCCAATGTAAAGTCGTCTGCAGATATTCCAGGTTTTTTGAAGTTCATCAGAGTAGAACAAGTTGTTGCAGTCCTTGCAATACTAGTCGTTTTGGTCCTTCCGGTATATGGATCTGCAATGCAATATACACATGGCTCAAGCGACCCTAATGGAGAATGGTTAGAAGCAAGCTTATGGCTTCGCTCAAATACTCCAGATCCTGGGATGAATTATAATGCCATCTACGAAGCTCCCAAAAGTGGGGAACTTTTCCAGTATCCGAGTACAGCATATGGTGTCATGTCCTGGTGGGACTATGGTCACTTTATCGAAGTTATCGGGCACAGGATGCCTAATGCGAATCCTTTCCAGGCCGGAATAGGAGGGCGCAGAGGAAGTATTAACGAAACCAACGCACCAGGCGCTGCGACATTTTTCACGGCCCAATCAGAAGAAGAAGCAAGTGCAGTGCTTGAAGCTGTAGACCCTAGACCTGACAAAGCAGGAGCACGCTATATCATGTCTGATTCAAAGATGGCTACAAATATATTTTTGGCAATGCCTGAATGGACACTTGACACAGAAGGATACTTTAAGCCTTACTGGACAGGAAATGGATATCAGTACCTGCCTTCAACTCGCTATTTCAATTCCATGGAGTCAAGACTGCATATTATGGATGGAAATGGCTTGAAGCAGTATCGCATGGTACACGAAACATGGGCAGTTCAAACTCAGGAAGTAGGGTATAAACAGGTCTATAATTTCCTCTTTGAAGGCAATATCCCTGAAGTAAACACAGGTTATGTCAAGATTTTCGAATACGTTAAAGGTGCGAAAGTAACCGGAACTGCTTCCCCTAACGAGACAGTTAAAATAAGCACTACAATTGTTACAGGGCAGAAAAGGACCTTTGAATACTCTCAGTCAGCAAGTTCGGACTCTAAAGGCAGGTATGAATTTACAGTGCCATATTCAACAGACGGTCCGATTTCAGGAGAGACACAGTTCGACACTGCACCTTCAGGCCCGTATAAATTGAGCTACGGAAATAAGATAAACGAAGTAAGAGTAAGTGAAGAAGCCGTGTTGAAAGGAGAAGAAGTGAAAGTCTAAAACAATCTGGAGTGGGCGGTTGCGCACTCTCCTCAATATTTATCTTTCCCTATTTCTTACCTTCATTTTTGCGGTTCTACTTTTTCGAGCCTTTTGTTAAAGCCAGTTTTGCTAAAATATTTACTTCTTTTTCCTGTATTCCGCTATTTAGATATACTATTAAAAAAACCTACTTCTCAGGTGAAGGTTGATGGAAAACCCTATCATAGGCCGAGTTTGGAAATTCGGAGACGATATTGATACAGATGTGATTATCCCCGGGAAATACTTGCGGACTAAAGATATGCAGGTCTTTGCAGCCCATACAATGGAAGGCATTGACCCGGAATTTGCAAGAAAGGTGAAGCCTGGAGATATCATTGTTGCAGGCACTAATTTCGGCTGTGGCTCCTCAAGGGAACAGGCTCCCCTTTCATTGAAATATGCAGGAGTAGCCTGCGTTATAGCAAAGTCCTTTGCAAGGATTTTTTTCAGAAATGCAATCAATGTCGGACTGCCTCTTATGGAAGCTGATATTGAATGTCAGGAAGGAGATGAGGTTAAAGTTGATCTGCTCAAAGGTGAAGTTATAGTTCCAGAAAAAGGTACATTCAAGGGAAATAAACTGCCTGATTTTCTGCTTGATATACTTACTGATGGCGGACTTGTAGCCCACAGAAAAAAAGTTCAGAGCGAGCAGAAATAATAAATGATCCTATAACTGATTCAAATTTCAATAACCATTCAAAATAACCGATACCTATGATTTTTCCTGATGAATATAAGCATGTGGGTGTGACAAAATCCCTCTTTCCAGGCGCCGATGAACCGATTTATTTCTTGACTGACTATTTGATTGCTGAAAGAGAAAATCCTGAGACCGGCAGCGCAGAGTATGAAGTTTATCACGTGAAAAAAAGCGGGGAGGAACTGCTTAGAAAGGTTGAAGCTCTTGAACTGATAGCCTCAGGAGAGCAGGTGGTCAAATACGACAGTGAATTGAATATAAAAGATCGTACCCTCCTGATCGAGACTGCAGTAAAACTCTGTACAGGCAAAGTGAACACTGTAATCTTTACTGGTGTGGACAAGCACATTACAATTGTTAATGATCCTGATCCTTCAAGCATTATTAATATAGAGATACTTGATGTTGCTCCTCCTGAGCCTTCCTGGCTCTCACTGGTTGTGAGAAGGCTTGAAGCCAGTGGAATTTTCGGTGACCTGCAGGTCCGGTTCATTGAAACGGTAGTTGATCTCCGACATTTCGAAGGGAAAAACACTGTTTTTCCATGCAGTGCATCGGGACTTGAAGGAAAATGCCTTGATTCGGACATGCTTACAGAAAATGGACATCTGCTTGTAGGGTGCGAGATCTCAAAGACCCTTTTTGAAATGCGTTTTCCGGAACTTGAATACTCCTTCGTAAATATCTGTCCTTTCAAATCAGACATAGTGGTGCCCTCAGAACCTTTTATCACACGCTGCTGCAGGTCTGAAAAGTCCGGGCTTGTAAATATTTCGGGTTTTGAAGGAGTTGTTGTCCATTGGGGAGCATCCGAATATCAGGTTGCTGAGGCTATCAGAAACCTTGTACACAAGATTAGGAATAACTTATAGAATTTTAAAAGGCGTTATTGAAAGTCTCAAACATATAACAGGTAAAGTACTTCTCTTCAAAAGTAAAATATCGAATGATATTTTTGGCTCTTCGTTGTTTTGTGTGGATCTCCTCATAAAAACCAACGCGGTCTTGAATTGAAAATCATCTTATCCATAGAAAATGACGAAGAATTTATCCCGATGAATATCAACTAAGAAGTGCAGGTATTTTTGAAACAAGCTTAATTTCAAAGCTTATGTTTTCCAAATAGTTGATGATCATTGCTTAAAAGAAACTTTTTACAGTAATTCATGCAAAAAACTATGTGATATCTTATTTTATAGATGCAGTGGTTTGCATGCCTTAGTTCCATTGACAGTACAAAGGTAGCT
>MDTP02000031.1 GCA_001714685.2 Methanosarcina sp. Ant1
AAGATCCAAAAACTTTCTGTCTTCTGTTGTCATCAAGATCCACTTCCCATCCTCGTCACTGCCTGATCATACCACATGAGCAACTTTGGATCTTCTTCTAAAACATTATTGGGAATTTTTTCAGCCACTGAAATAATAGTAGCGTAGTCCCTTTCCTGCCAAGCTTTCTTAAACCCAGCCCGGACAGCCTCCAATCTGAATACCTTGAGCTTCTTCTTGGCCTGTTTATATTCCTCAAATTCCTTTAGCAACGACCTTTCACGAAGCTTCTCTAAATCGCCTGCCTTATTCGGGTCAGGCACATACCAGCGATCCTTTGCTTTAGTAACCAGCTTCGGATCTTCCTTAGTCAGGTTCCGCATTTCAGGCCAGTTGGTTGAGAGATAACTGTGGATTTGACTGGGCACTTCGCTTTTGCCGTCATAGCAGAGGAAATTTTGGTTTAGCAGTTCCCTAAGGTCCAGTTGCTGCTCATTCTTGCTCCAGCCGCCGAGTTCCTGCATGAATAAGGGATTTATATCCTGGAAAGTTTGTGGCTTCTCTTTAAGAAGTTGGCGCAGCCACTGGATAGACGAAGCTTCATCGGATACAAACAGCTTAGCTTGGAAGATCTGCTTTGTCATCTTCTTGCGGTCGTACTCGGCAGCCTGCTCGGGTAGGAAGTACATGCCGTCGCGTTCAATGAAACTCTGGGAAAGTCCTATCTGAAATTCTTGGCTGGAGATAGGTACCGGGTAGCCATTCCGGACGTAGTAGGCCACCATTTGATCAAACAGAATTCGAGGGTCGCGTTCAGGAACCATCTGCAACAGGGCTCCCTGGCTTTTGATGACTGGCAGGTAGTCCAGATGCGTACGGACGAAATCCCAAACACCTTCTTCGGTGGGGGCTTCTTTCTGGAAACGTTTTTCGAATCCTCCGTTGGGTTTGTAGGCAGAAATTACGAGGTCCTGTTTGACTGATGTTGTATTTGTTACAGCATTGAAACTGCCTTGCTTTTTATCCAAAGCGGATATATTGGCCACTATAAAGCCTGCTTCGGTTAATGCAGCTTGAATACTATTCCAAACACTTGCATTAGTGTTACTAAACTCTACAGTCATCCATCTTCCTGGCTTAAGTACTCTATATGCTTCTTTGTAACACTCAGTCATTAGCACCCTATAGTCACCAAGAGTTTTGCCTTGAGATTTATTTTCGATTGCTTCAGATTTGTTGTTTGTCCAGATTTTAAGCCATGACTCCCAAATAAAATTGAGTTCTGAATACATAAGGTTTGAACCAAAAGGTGGGTCTATAAAAAGATAGTCAAAAGATGAAGATTCTATACTTAATTTTGTAAAACTTTGGTTGCTTATAATGCTCCTGTTGCTCGAAACAAACGCTTTGGCAAAATCATTAACTTTACCTTGGAAAACTCGTAATATATTTGATTCCGCAATCATCGAAGAAATATAAAGTGTTCCATTTAATGGCCCATTTCCTCTTTTGCCCATATTATATCTAACAAGAAGTGAAGCCAATGTAGCAACAATTGATTGAAAAACCAATTTATGTAAATTTGAACATCTGTTAACTATTGCTCCTAAAACCCACAAATTTCGCTTCGTATAAAAATGGTGCACATTAGTGATCCCAATACGAAGCGGTTCACCGGTTTTGTCTCCCTTTGGAATCTTTGTAGTCGGGAACCAGTAAGGGATCTCACTGTTTTCAATTTTATCTATCAGCGCGAAATCAAATTCATCAGGCTTTTTTTCAAATCGTTTCCCACCTACAGAATAGTTAATCAGCACAGGAACCTGTTTGGCCTGCCTGATAGTTTCGTTTATTGCAGAATCATATTTTGTAACCCAGGCCCGGTCCATATTTCGTTTGGTAAGTTTTGCTGAGCATTGGGGGCATGGAAATTCGTCATTAACACTACCAGCTTCTTTATCCACAGCAGCTTCCCAGAAGACCACTTCACCTGCACATTCCGGACAGACAAATACATCCGACCAGACCGTATAATTAATTTTTCCAATCTGTCCGTCAGAATGTTTGGTCTCATACATCCAGCCGCATTCATTCTCTACTTCTTTTAAAATGCGTTTTGCTTCTCTCTCAAAAGCTTTGACATCCACGGGTGTATTATAATTGTAAGCAATGAAAGTCGCTGCAGGAGAGAGATCATTCAATACTGTCCGGCGCACACCAAGCTTTGAAAAAGGCATCCAGTGAGTTTTTCCTTCGTCATCGGTCTCCTGCTGCATGATGGTACCATCGGGTTTCACCTGATAACCTAGAGATTCAACCACACTTCGATCTCCGCACATCTGTGCAGCTACACCAGTCATGCCGGTTCCACAGAAGCCGTCAAAAACGATGTCTCCAGGTTCAGTGTAGTGGAGGATATATCGCATAATGGCCTTGTGAGGGACTTTAGTATGGTATGAATGTGCATTGTAAATGGGGTCGTTTTTTCCTTCACTCACATCGGCTGCAAAGGGTTCCCTGTGGTATTTGTAGTCCGCAGGCTTCTCAGGCTTCTGGGATTCCCATTCTTTGATGAAATCGGCAATCCAGGGGTTCGGGCAGGCAGTATAATAGGGTGGGTCGCTAAGAGCGAGAATGCTTTCATCGGAACCTATAGGGAAGCCTTCGATTTTGCGGAACTCGGGGTCTTGAAGCTTCTCACGCAGCTTTTCGGTGAAGTAATTACGGCGTTCCTCATCGTTTTCGAAGGTCATGCCGAGACATACTACCTTATCAGAGTTTGTTTTAGTGGGCTGATCAAAATCGAATCCCAGAGTTTTCTGCGTGGTCATTTTTGATCCTCATCATGTATCAATTGTGCCTGCAATGCCCGGCCTTTTTCCGTAACCCGGTATTTCTGTTTACTGCTGCGCGGTTTGTCGGGAATGGTCATCTCTATCAATCGGGTTTCAATAATAGGATTAAGGACCTGCTCTCGGAATTTAGTCCGGTTGGTTCGCCCCACCCGCTCCATTAACTCTGTAATTGAGTGAGAGCCTTCCAGGTTTGCCAATAGCTTCATTTGGTCCAGACTTAGTCCCAACTTGGTCCCAACTTGGTCCCAACTTGGTCCCAACTTGGTCCCACCAGAAGCTACTTCCGGGGTGACTTCCGGGGTGACTTCCGGGGTTTTACTTCCTGCCTGTGACTCGGCTGAATTCAGTTTCTCGTATCGGTTTTTCAGGTCATCGGGAAGTTCGAACAAAGTATCATCCAGCATCTCAAGCAGTTGCTGATGCACCAGGTAGTCAGCTGCGGCTTTTGCCTCCCTGAAATTGCCGCCAACCAGTCCCCGGATATCGGTGAGGTTAATGCGTTTCTGTTCTATAGCTAATGCCAGTACCTCAGCCTGCTCAGCCGAGAGAGTAACCCCAAGGGAATGCTGGAATTGTAACATCTGTTCAGTAATCAGTGGTTTGTTAAAGAGAACCAGCTCAAACTGCTTGCGTGCCTTGTCGTTATGGATTTTGGGAGGCATCCTGCCCAGTTCATGACAGTTTCGGTATATGGCACGAATACCTGTGCCTGCCTGGTCGCTCAGGCCGATTCGGCGAAATGCCTTGATTATGGACGGGTTTCTGACCTCTTTTTCGGTTGGGTCCAGTAATTCAGCCTCAGTAGCAAAGGCATCCCCCGGATTCCAGAAAATAGTCCGGTCTGTGAATAATTTGATTGACGCCTTGCGGCCGTGATCCCCGTAGTCCTGATGAACGAGCAGGTTAATAGCAGCCTCGCGAAAGGCTACATAGTCTGGAGGGTCATCATTGCGGCGCAAAGTGTCAGGGTCAAGTGAAAAAGGATGCTCTGCAATTCGCATGTAGCGTGCTACCAGACCTCGCCAGGTCTTAAAGATATTTTCCTCGAATACATAGCGGTCATGCCAGCGCTCATCAGGTGACCAGCGTTCATAGGTAGTGTCGATACGCTGATAGTCAAGAACCGGACGGGGCAACAATTGACGCACGTACCGATCTTTGCCAAAGAGCAACACCCCGGCTCTTGTCGGTAACATGCGGTTATCCTGCTCTACAACGTAGTTCCAGTTCAGCAAGAACTCGATAGGATCGCTGATCTCATCGCGTTCAGGATTACGCCGAAAGAACTGCGCCTGGTACCAGTGGACAGTCTCTTCATCAAAACAGCGATCAGCGAGCATCTCAGGTATTGACTCACTATCATAACGCTGCAATGCAGCATCACGCAAAAATCGCTCCAGCTCGCTTTGGGTGCACTGTTCGTCCCCTGCTCCGCGACGGATATACGACTGTCGTGGGTCACCTTTGAGATAAATAGGCTTTTCCTGACGCGGGCTTTCAGGAATATAAAAAGCCAGTAAATGCTTGCCTTCGACTTCGTATTTTTGTTCCTCAACCTGAATTACGCGATTGAGTTTTTGACCGCTACGCAAGGTGCTGAGAAAATTATTCTGGACACGGTCCACTTTCTCAACACCCCCAATGTCCAGCTTCCCATTTCGCTCCTGCACACCAAAAACTAACCAGCCGCCTGCTGTATTGGCAAATGCGGATACGGTTTTATAGGCATCTTCTGGAACTTCTCGGAGAGCTTTCTTGCACTCAAAATCGTTCCACTCAAAGGTGTGGAGTTTCTCCAGTAACTCATCCCGATTCATTATATTACTCCAGTACGATCCGCACCTTGGCCGGGTCTTTGCCTCTACTGAGCTGGTCAATGTATTCATCAAACCGTTTTTTCATCTCTGCTGGAGTTGCCGGGCCGCCTGCTGCCTGCAGGGCGTTTTGCAGGTCTTGCACTTTGAGAGGGATTTTCACCAGGCCAGAGAGAACCTCCCGAAGGGCATGGACAAAGTTGGTGTTAAGTGGCATTGGTAGTTTTCTGGATTTAATGAAGGCTTCGAGCTGCTCGCGGTCCTCACTTTTGAGAAGACCCATATTTTCCTGGGTGATCGGATCTTCGAGATTGCTGAGGATTGTGTTAGTCCAGCCGTCGAGCATAGTATCGAGTTGGAAGTCCATCTGGTCAATAATCTGGGAACCTGCGGAACTGCTTGTTTCCATAGAGGGACGGAAACCGCAGTGAGAGCAAACTGGATTAGAATCGAGATTCTGCTCAGTCAGAGCAAAACAGCTCTTCAGGTCTGCGAGCCGGTTCTGGAAATCAATAAGCTGCTGCTTGGGCATCAATTCAATCCCGGACAGCTTGAGCAGGGTCTGCAAACGTTGATCGTTCAGAAGTGCTACCTTACGTTTATCATCGTTGGCACCCAGGCGTGATCTGGTATGCAGTGAGATGTATGCGATAATGTAGTCTTTTTTAAGTTGCTGCAGCTTTACAGCGATGTTTATGGACTTTTCCGATAGCGAAGAGAGGTCCGCCTTCATCAGACTATCCAGAATGTCCTGATGGGAAGTTCTCATACGGTCCACCCAATCGTGATCAGAGGGCAACATCGCCCCTGCTGTGGTGAGCCAGGATGCAGTCGAAACATGTTCCATCACAAATTCTCTCAGGGAATCAAGGTCATCCAGAGCCTTGATCGCTTTCTCATGGGACATGACTTCTTGGGCGTTGCTGTGGAAATTCTTAAGTTTGCCGGGTGTGGAATAGGCTTGTAGGGATTCCAGGAACTTCTTGGCTTCCTCCAGCCCACCAGCCTGAGCAGCCATATCAGTTCCAACAAGAAGATCCATACCCCAGAATGAAAGACCATTACGCAAAGTCTGCTGAGCCATGACTATGCGCTTGACGATTTTGCCCATCTCCTGCTGGAGGTTTTGTACAGGCTCATCCTTACCCTGAGTGACAAGCTGTGCCATACCGGGAGTCATCCCGAGCAACTCGAACAGCGCCTTCAATCCCGGCAGGTTCCATTCCTTTGGCTGCTCCAGATGTTTAAATCGAGTAAGATCGTCGATGGAAGTAGAAGCCAGTTGTTGGATCGCTGTCGCATCGAACTTCTTTCCGGGGATTGAGAGCACTATGTCACCTGAGTACACGAGTGCAGCCAGGATCACAACTGTCCATTCCGGTTCCAATCTAGCAGCCCCAGGGTTCATATATTCCAGGCCGTGGTCGTCATGAATGATCTCGCTGTGATTCACGACCTGTCCGTGCCCTTTAGTCTTGAATGCGTCAAGAATGAAACTGGCATATTTGGATCTGTATGGATCGATCTTTTCGCCATCAAGCAGTTCCAGAGCGTCCAGCACGGCTGTAGCCTGCTTGGTTCGGTTCTGCCCGGCAATTGCTCTCAGAGCGTCCTGAGCAGCTTGCTGCCGGTTACTACCGGTAATCAGTATCGAAAAGAAAGGATAATCAGGAGCCTGATCAGCGAAATGTGGTGCCAGGCAAACGCCAGCAATCGAATTCACCAAGTCACGGAAATTAGTGTTTTCGTGGGATGCCGAACCAGAAATTCCCTTTCTAGATGTGCCTTTCGCCCATTCAACCATTGACTTAGTAACTGTCACAAATTAGATTATGCAGATTTTTCATAAAGTTACTTTTCAATTGATGGTTATGATCTTGAAAATCAAGGCGTCCACTAGAAACCTGTGTATAGTTTGTTCTGTGACGACTCCTTAGTATGCCCCTGATAGGTCACTTCAAAAGCATCGTTCATATGCTTCTGCAGCCACTGAACCAGCTTTTTAAGGAATCCATTTGCTTTTGATTCATAGGTAGCCTTGGAGTGACCTGAAGAGGTAGTTGCTAGATCCAGTGCAGCTGCATAACTCTTGAGTGCAGTCTTGAATTCCTCATCAGTTCCCTTCAGCCGGAAAAATACCTCATCACTCTGCTTCTCGTCCTTAAAGCGGGGAGGATCGTTTGGCTGGATGAAGTAAATATAGAAATCTCGCTGGGGAACCGCAGTTGATCGCTCATTAGGAGCACCAAAGAATAGATAACCTGTACGTGCTGCCCTGTGTTCCTGCCATTCGAGTTCATGTTGCCAGATTTTGTAGCCGTTAGCATGGGTAGCAACGTCCTGATACTCCATTACCCTCTTGAGTGCTTCATAGTAAAAGCGGTCCAGTTGGGTATCTCCCAGGCTCTCGGCCCTTTTGTCGATCAGGGCCTCAAAATCGTCGGTTTTCTTTAGATCGAGATAGAACTGGCCGTTGTTCTGGTTGAAAGAAATAAACTGCCCACTAACTGTCCTGTGAATTTCTCGCAGAACTGTTTCCACATGGGTCTGCAGATCCTTTTCTGGTTCTTCGCTGCCCATCTCTGCGATCATGGGTTCAAAAAGGCATAAACTGTCACGCAGCTCTTCAGCCGTAGCGCCAAGAGGAGAATAAATATCACCTGTAGTAAGGCGATGCACCGACAGTGCGTGGATAAGGCGCAGAGCCATCGGCTGATAGGCAGGTCTCGTAAAAGCCAGCAGGATACGGGATTCCAGCACCTGGCTGCAGTCAATCACAGCCCGGATATCGGGAATAGAGCGAAAAGAGGAATTCTGATTCAGTGTGTTCCAGTAACTATCATAGGCAATCAACCCTGGCCGGTCTTCAGGTATCTCTTTGTCCAGAATATCTTTCATGCTCTTGGACAGAGTCTTGAGCACCTCGCGTTTTTCAACTGCAGTCACTCGCTCGAAGGTATCTATATAATCAGGATGCACAGGGAAGAGGCGGACAAATTCATCCATCTGTTCATTGAGACTGCCGTAAAACTTAGCAAATGGCATCAGGTAGTCCCGGATCTTAGCCTGCTGTTCAGCGTTTTTCTTGAGTAGACGCTCAGCCACGACAAACTTGACATCTTTGCGGGCAATCAGGACCTGCTCAAACCGGTCTTTTACCCGACGAATGCTATCGGAAACGAAAGCAAAGCGAGAACTATCGAAAATGGCTTCCTGCACACCAGCCACAAAGCGGAAGCGAAGATCCTTACAGACTTCTCCAATCTCTCGGAGGAAATTGAGATCAAGAATAAGCTCCTGGTCCTTGCGGGAGCGCAGATAATCAAGAAGCTCGTCAACCACCAGTAGCAGACCCTGGTCAGGATAAACCTGATGAAACGCAGCCATCATATCCTCAAAGGCTCGTTTGTGACTGCTTATGGTACTTGTTTCGGGGAATACATAATTCACGCCAAACTTTTCAAGGTTCTCTTCCAGTTCTGCAACCACAATATCTCGCAGCGACATTGTTGTCGCACCAATTTCGGTACGAATTACTTTGAATCGACCTGCTATCTGCTTGGAAGCATCTGCTACTCCTTGATGATTCAGGGCTTCCAGAAGAGAGGCATCTTCGGCAAGACTGGAGACTACTGACATTAAGTGAGATTTACCAGTACCGTAATTGCCGACAACCAGTATCCCTTTGTTGTCAATAGGATGTTCAAACTGCAGTTGAGGTATGACGAGCTCGATAAGCCTTTCCGCCATTTCCTCAGAAATAACATAAGATCTCACTAAATGCTGGGCTACGCTTGATTTATCTGCATCACGCAGTTGAATCACTGATTCAATCGGATCGAACTGAATAAGATCTCCGTATTTCATGCGTTTTATGCCTCCTGTTTTCCTTTGCCTAATTAGCTGTTTTTTCCGTCGTCCATTACCACAATCAATGCGTCTACCTGGTCATATTTCAGATATTCAGGGTGATCTGCTGTAGCGTATGTGAGTTTTCTTCCTGTGGCCTTTCCGTTCCATGATGCGACTATGGAGTGATTTCTGGATATCCCCTGCAGGAGTCGTAAAGGGTCCTGTTTCATTTCTTTATCAAAAAGGATATCAAGGTTGTCAAGAATCAAGGTTGAATTGTCTGTTTCAGTAATTTCATCGAGAAGTTTCGGTAAATGGACAGCACGTTGTTTTGATGTCAACTCAAGCAACCTTGATGAAAGCTCCAAGTTTATATTGATAATTGGAAAGCCAAGTTCATCAGCAACATCACGAAGAACAGCAGTCTTACCTGAGCCGGGCTCCCCAACCAGTAAAACAAGCCTGTGCCTGTAATACAGACCTTCTGCCGCCTTAAGAGATTGCTTTACACTTTCTTTAACCGGCTTCGACATTTTCATCCCTTACTTTTCGATGTTCAGCTTTCAAGCCCATCGGTAGCCACAATGAGATAAACAATTCTTCCGCTTCCCCCTATCTTAATATCCAATTTCGAACAACACCATTCCCGGGCTTAAGCCTTTAGAAAAAAAACATTATTATATAATATTAAATGTTCTTTAACTACTAAAGTATGTTTGAAGGTTTTGATATAGGGGATTGTCAAAACTTTAATTCAATCTCTTTTGTAAATTATTTTACTTTATACGTGGTGTTCCTACAGTTCTCATTCCATAAAAATAAAGTGATTTATAGATTTATGTGGGCAAACTCTGTAGTTTATCTAAAAAATATAGTACCTGAGGTTTTGCCAAAAGTGACAAAAATGCTTTAGAAGCTAAAAAATAGGTTATAAATACTTATTTTGCAAAAATATT
>MDTP02000032.1 GCA_001714685.2 Methanosarcina sp. Ant1
TGATCAAATTCAACTCTTCAGATAGAAGTTCTTCGAGAAATTCTATTTCTTTTTCACGATCATAAAAAATATTTAATATCCTGTACTTCAACAGTTCCTGTTCAATAGTTGTTTTTCTTGGAAACCATGAACACAAGCTTGTTTAAGTGCATCAAACAATATTGATGTACTAACTTGTCCCTAAAAACTTCACTTAGAATCTCAGGATATCTTTTGTCAAAATCCGTAACTATAAACATAGGTTCTGATGTATCCAAATGCTTTTTGAGAAAGTTTTTGATTATTTCCGAACTTTTATCGTCAAAAAGCTCATCGTCTAATGGTCTTTGAGTTTTTGGATCAAATAAGGTTAAACGATATTTTTGACAACGTCCTTTCTTTGGATGCTGTTCTTCATAGCACACTATAAGCACATTTTCCTCATGTGAAACCTTCTCTTGCTCCATATTCTTGCTGAATTCTCTGAGAATAGTGCTCATTATGAACCATGGGACTGTTACATCTAGGACAGAATGGAGGAGCCTCTCTACGGATAATTCCTTCTGCAGTATATTCATAGTTGTTGTCAAAACTGCCAAAAACTTCCGAAAGAATAGGTTGCTCTGAAAAGTTATTAAGGTTAAGGTTTATCGTTACCACGTTTGCGTCGTAACATCATTACATAAGTATAGAATTATAAATTTTATGCAATGGTGTTACACTTACTTTTATCACTGGATTTTGGAACTGAGTCGTTTTGATTATAGTTTTATATTATGTAGTGATATTGTGAACTATGAGTGGTTTAGTATGAACTATGATAAAGCAATAAAAGTATTGCAGCGTGAAATAACCTATCTCACCTATGAATACAAATTGGAATGTGCACAAGCTCAACGCGATGGTAGTGATGTAAATCACACCAAGTATAGAAAAGAAATAGAAGAACTCGAATCAGCAATAAAAAAACTTAATGTGGACTAACAATGTATTAAAAGATACGAAAATTTGCCATGAACTTGAAATAATTTATGATCTTAAACAAATCTGTGGCAAATCACGTACCTTGAAATAATATCAATAGATTTTTGAAATTGGGTACAATCCTTAGAACAAATCCTCATGATTGAAGTCTTTAGACGCCGAATATTAAGTTTGATTGAAAAACACTATTCTCCTGCAAATTCAGTGTTTCAGTCCATAAATCCAAAAATCACTGGATTTTGAACCCGAATCCACAAGAGTTACACTTTATAAAATCAGGTCTATACCTGAGATGGTATTCAAAAGTGTAATTAATTCGTAAGTTCACTATAATTTCGAGGCTATGTCAGCAAATGTTGTAAAGTCGTGTGATGCCACTTTCTGAATAAACGATTAAACTTTAATTTTATATATCATGTAGTAGATTAGAATGCTAGGCATCTGGGCAGGTCATAAAAGACTTGTTTAAAACTCTTTTTAATAACCCCATACCCCCACTCCCAAATACCCGGATGCCTATCCCCATATCATCAATCGTTATCCATTCTTTCTTCTCAGCATAGTTGCGCCAGCAGAGTTGCATCAGCAGAGTTGCATCAGCAGAGTTGCGTTTCTGCAGTGCGTCGTCCTTTTCGCTTCGCTCAAGAGGACTTAGAATAGCTCATTTTTTGTATTTAGGAATGATGAACTTGCTTTCGGCATGTAAAGTTTAATTTTTTTCCTTTATATGTAAGTTTGAAGGAATCTAAACTCTAGACGAATATTTGTCAAAACCGACTTTTTATTTCTTACATTTTCCTTCCCGTTTGTCTAACCTTATTTAATCCTCACTCAACTTCATCATTTTTTTCACACAATTTCGATAGCTACTGCTATCCTATTTATAGTCAAATTGAGTTTATGCCGCCTTCTTTCACCACCTCCTTTGATTAAAGGTACATATTTTCATATTCTTCCCCCAAGAGACCCAATATTTTCCAATGAAGCTCCTCCATATTTAATACTTCAGACTCGATTTCCCCTTCTTCTTGAGTAAAAAGTTCTGTTATTCCCTGAAATTTGAAAAAAATCCACCTCATAGTCGGTATTTTAGTAGGTTTCCCTTTTTGGTTTGGAACTGATTCATTCTCTTCCTTCAGTTTTTCCCTCAATTTCCATTCTGCAATAGAATAAATCATTAAGCATAGAACCATAACCATCATAAGGGCTTGAATTCTACCCTCATTTTTGAGATAGACTTTTGATACGCTAAAAGTATCACTTTTCAGGAATCGAAACCCTTTTTCCACTTTGTCCTGGTCTTTATATTTCTTTAACATCTCTTCTGGAGAGAGATCGAGGTCATTACTTGCAAGTACAAAAAGTCCAGCTTTCTCCAGATTTAGGTCAAAATAAGCTTCATTAAGCTTGATTTCAGCATCAACAGAATAATATGTCATTAATTTCTCATTTTTTGCAGGTCGCCCTCTGTTGCCCGAGTCTCTCTTTTTAATGGTCTTTAAATCCAATTTTTCAAACGCTAAAAAAGGAAAATCTTTAATCCATTTATCTGCATCCTCTAACGCATCAGCTTCACAAAAGAAGTGCTTACTTTTCAATTTCAGTACTTCACCAACTCGTAAGCAGTGATTATATAATCAGATTTCCAAAATAATAAAAGAGCTATATATATTGAGATAATTTTGCTCAAACTCTATGGTTAAGACAAAACACAAATCAAAAAATATTGGTTTTTGTACTTTGGATGGAGCTAAATGTATAAATCCCATTGTTAAATTGCTTTTTAAACATGTTCCAATGTCTATTGATAGAGTCGTAAAAGTAGCTAATAGTTACCTATCGTAAAGATTTCAGCGCAAAATTTTGCACTTCATAAAAATCCTCCAATTTTTAGAGGTATTTTCATCAAATATATTCATTCTTTTCATCCTTTTCTTTCAATTTTTCATTCTTTTTACATATTTTTATGAGCTTCATCGATAGCCACAGCTATTCAATGTAACAAGTCTTTTTACATTGACCACAATTGCACTTATTGTTGCTTGTATATTCATTTTCGGAAGTCCCCAATATTTTGCCCTCTGCAACCCATGATATCTTTTCATTTCTCCTTGCTTTGGTTCGATATGAGCTCTTTGTTTCATATCTTCCTTGAAATCGTCAGTTTTATTATATTCTTTTGCTTTTTTTAGTAGCTCATAATGTTCACTGATGGCAATTGTTCGTCTTTTCTGAACAGTACACTTTTGTTTCAATTTACAGTTCCCACAATCCTTTTTATTAAAAAAGAACGTGATTTTTTCAATCTTCTTATTGTGATTCCATACCATAGTCCTGCGTCCTTCAGGACATACTACTGCATGCTTCTCGATACTGAATTTACTTTGTGGAAAGAGCCCATTTTTGTTAGTTTCCTTTTTAAAGGGAGCTATTACAGTTATCCCTTTCAACATCAGTTTATTCCTGTTGTCAACTTCTCCATAAGCAGTATCTCCGACCACTTCACTTGTAGTAAATCCCTGTTCAATCATTTCATCAATTAGAGGGATAAGTATATTCCCATCATAGGAATTACCTGGAGTTGCATTGATGTTTTTTATGAATCCATCTTCAGACATTATTGAGTTCACTTTATATCCCGTGAACTTTTTTTCATCTGATTTAGCACCATGTCTTGCATCTTTGTCAACAATGCTCACGAGTCTGTCTTTCGTCTTATCTTTTTTTTTTGCGATTTTATTTTCATTTTCTTCTATGTTTTCATTAAGAATCCGTCTCATTTGCCTTGTTTTTTCACCTACTTTTCCTCCAATACGTTCCGATTTCTGATTTATCTCTCTGGCTTTTTTAACCAGTTCAACTAGCTTGCTTTCTCTTTCTTCAGGGCTTAACTTGTATACCTTTTTGTCATCGTTAGCAGTTTTTTCTCCACCAAGTTCCTCATACAGGTCTGGATCTGTCCCCTGAATAGCTTTCATTACATCCTTAATTCCCTGTCTTAACAGGTCTATTGTACCTGGAATTGCAATGTTTGCTATTACATGAGTAGCATCCACGTACTCTTTACCTTTAACGAATCCAGCATTTTCGATTTGCTTTAATAGACTGAAGAATATTTCTTTCCATCTTTCTTCCCCCAGAAGATCCCTGAAACGTCCAAGTGCACTATGATCATAGGAAGAATCGTCAAGGTTCAAACCAATGAACCATTTTACCATTATATTATAGCGTGCTTCGGATTCCATTTCTCGATCTGAGTAGTCATTGAGAGACTGAATAATAGCTGATCTAAACATTATTTCAGGAGTGTTCGTTACAGGTCTCCCCATATTTTCTGAGTAAAGATTACGACATTCTTCATTGATGAAAGTGAAATCTATTGACTCATTGATCTTGTATAGAAGATGATCTCTAGATACGAGTTTCTCATAAATGTCAGGGCCATAAACGAACGTGGTCTGCTTTCCTTTTATGGGAGAAAACATATTATCACTCAAAAAGTATGTATTTTATGTGATGAAAGTGTTAACCGTATATAAGTGATTTGATTTGGGATAGAAAAGAAACGAAAAGTGCAACATTCTATTATAAATCTAACAGTTCTGTACTTTTACGACGCTCTCATTTATAGCTAATCAAACTTTTGACTTACTTTTTGACTTACCGGATCATCACACCAAAATTCCGTGACAATTTCTTAATTTTCAGGCATAGGCTCGTTGCAAAATACATCCTGTTTTGTAGTCCTTTTATCTCTGAAAAGAAGTGCCTGATCTTTCTAATTTTGTTTCATCAAAGATAACTTAAAAGAACCTATTGCAGAAAAAATAAGAAGCAATATATAGCAAAATGACTCACATATTAAAGGTATTAAAAATAAAACACAGTAAACATCGTGGTTTTAATTAAGTTTTAGACAGTTGAAGATTTAGTGTTATTTGTTTCTAATTTCAACTGCACAAGTGGTAAACAATTAAAATATTAATCTGTTCACATGATCATTAAAAGTAGGTTATTGCCTCAAAGAAAGGGAACCTGAGGGATAATGAAAACAAAAATAGATCAATTTTCGGCAAACAACTCGAATCCTCTGCTCCGTGTGGGTAAAGACGGGACGGTTCTTTACTCAAATGAGGCAGGTAAGCCCTTATTGCATGAGTGGGATGTGGAAGTAGGAGGAAAACTGCCTTCATATATCGGAGATCTAGTGCAAAGGGTAATTTCTCGAAATCGTCCGGAGAAAAATGAAGTTAAAGCGGGAAATAGAGTATACGTGGTCTCATTTCATCACTTACCTGAAGAAGAATGTGTGAACATCTACGGATTCGATATAAGTGACCAGAAAAAGCTTGAAGAGAGACTTCAGGAGAGCGAGAAAAAATACCGCAACATTGTAGAGACAACTAATGAAGGTGTGTGGACATTCAATGCAGTATCCGAGACCACCTACGTTAATGAAAAAATGGCTGAGATGTTGGGATATAATCGAGAAGAAATGATTGGTAGATTCATATGGGACTTTGCTGATGAAAAAGATAAGGGTATTTTTCAAGTTAAATTAGCAAATCGGAAGCGAGGTATCGATGAGGTCTATGAGCTTAAATTAATACATGGAGATGGCTCACATTTTTGGGTGCTTATAAGTGCAAAAGCATTTTTTGATGATTGTGGCAAGTTTGCAGGCTCATTGGGAGTGTTCACTGATATCACCGAACGCAAAAAAATGGAAGAAGCTCTCAGATTATCAAATATTTATAATCGTAGTCTAATTGAAGCTAGCTTGGATCCCTTAGTAACCATTGGGCATAATGGTAAGATTACGGATGTGAATGGTACTACAGAACATGTTACTGGATATTCCAGAAACAAGTTGATTGGGACTGATTTTTCAGATTATTTCACCGAGCCTGAGAAAGCCCGTATGGGTTATCAGCAGGTATTCACAGATGGCGAAGTTCGGGATTATCCTTTAGAGATTCAGCATAAGGACGGACATCTAACTCCTGTTTTGTACAATGCTTCAATTTATAGAGACGAGAATGGTGAGGTTATTGGTGTCTTTGCCTCTGCACGTGATATCACTGGACTTAAGAAAGCAGAAGAAGCTCTGAAAAAAGCACATGAGAATTTAGAAAAACTAGTTCAAGAACGAACAATGCAACTTGAGAAAGCATATAACTCGTTGAAAGAAAGCGAAGCAGGTCTTGCTGAAGCTCAAAGAATGGCACATATTGGAAGTTGGGATTGGGATCTTCCTAATGAGAAAGTACACTGGTCTGATGAACTGTATCGAATTTATGGATGTGACCCTCATAAACCAGGCGCTACCTATGATGAACTTCTAAATTACGTACATCCGGATGATCGAGACAATGTGGATAATGTCATTAAGAAAGGGCTAAATGGGGAGCCCCATGCAATTGATTATCGGATTATTCTAGCTAATGGCGAAGAACGCACAGTTCATTCACAAGCCGAAGTTATTTTTGATGAGGTAAATATCCCTATTCGAGTAAAGGGAGTTATTCAGGACATTACTGAGCATAAGAAAACAGAAGAGAAAATTAAGACACTGGCGAATGCAGTGGAATCATCGAACGAGGCTATTGTAACTGAGTCTCTTGAATGTATTATTACAAGCTGGAATAAGGGTGCAGAGCAAGTTTATGGTTACTCAGCTGAAGAAATTATAGGAAAAAACGCGTCAATATTTGAACCAGATAATCTTAAAGGGGAAGTAAAGCAGTTAATTGAAAAGATTAAACAGGGAGAAAAGATCCAACGCTACGAAACTTCAAGGCTAAAAGAGGATAGTACAATAATAAATGTTTCAGTAACTCTTTCTCCGGTTTTTGATGCAACTGGAGAGCTTGTGGCTATCTCATCTATTGCCAGAGACATTACCGAACGTAAGCAGGCTGAAGAGGCTCTTCGGGAGAGCGAGGCGCGCCTGCGTCGGTTTTACGAATCAAATATGATCGGCGTGTTTTACTATAACATGGACGGTTCGATCACCAACGCCAACGATAAGTTACTGGAGATAGTCGGCTACACGCGCGAGGACTTGCACTCGGATTCCAGAACTTCTCCTGTCCTGCCTATTAGTCGGCTACACGCGCGAGGACTTGCAGGCTGGGCGGGTTAACTGGGACAAGATGACGCCTCCGGAATATCGTCACTTGGATGAGCACGCCATCGCGGAACTTGAAGTCACCGGCGTGGTCAAGCCCTATGAGAAGGAGTACACCCATAAAGATGGCTCGCGTGTAGCTATCATTATTGGGGCAACTGCTTTCGAACAAACATGCAATGAAGGAATAGCTTTTGTTCTCGACATTAGCGAGAGAAAAAAGGCAGACGAAACTCTTGCAAATATTGAGACTGCACGCAAACAGGAGATACATCACAGAATCAAGAATAACCTGCAGGTAATTTCCTCCCTTCTTGACCGTCAGGCTGAAATGTTCAGAGACAGAGGATGTATTGAGTATTCGGAAGTTCTGAAAGCCTTCAGGGAAAGTCAGGAAAGAGTAATGTCCATTGCCCTGATTCATGAAGAACTGCACGAAGGCAGAGGAAGCGATACATTGAATTTTTCGCCGTACCTTAAGAGGCTTGTTAGGAACCTTTTCCAGACTTACAGACTGGGAAATGTCAATACCAAATTGAATATTGATCTGGAAGAGAACATTTTCTTTGACATGGATATTGCAGTTCCTTTAGGCATAATCATTAACGAACTCGTTTCAAATTCACTCAAGTATGCGTTTCTAGGTAGAGAAAAAGGGTTAATTCAAATCAAACTATGCAGGGAAGAATCCGGAGAATGTGCAAACAACATAATAGAAAGCGAAAAAGTAGGGCATAAGGGCACCAATTTTATTTTGACAGTTTCAGATAATGGGGTGGGTATACCTGAAAACTTTAATTCAGCAAGCGCTGATTCTCTTGGCTTACAGTTAGTGACGATTTTGGTAGACCAGTTAAATGGAGAACTTGGGATGAAAAGAAACAACGGGACTGAGTTCACTATAAGGTTCAAGGTAACAGAAAAAAATAACAAGGCATCATCGCCATCCCCGCAACAATTAATTTAATTGCGAATATTGACTATGCGCACACACTCAAATAGGTTTGTTTCTCTCTTTATCAGGCTCTCCTCCAAGGTGCTCCTGGGTTATCATCACTAGGCACGGCTACAGGTCTC
Organism: Methanosarcina sp. Ant1; assembly: GCA_001714685.2. Taxonomy (GTDB): domain Archaea; phylum Halobacteriota; class Methanosarcinia; order Methanosarcinales; family Methanosarcinaceae; genus Methanosarcina. The sequence continues at coordinate 8,171 of MDTP02000032.1, forward strand.
CGCGTCTGATTTCACAAACTTATTCTATTGACCTACAAGCGGCATGAAAATAGGGCGAGGATTAAGTTGACCCTCGGGGCGTCCCAATAAAAATATCATGACAACTTTGCTATTTTTCATCACGTGTTTTATCTGAAGATACTAAATGTTTATTAAATCACAAACTTAACTATGATTCCTATAAGTAAAGAGTAAATATACGATTAATTAACCGAATCCTGTAGTAGTATACCCAGAGGGCTTTGCCTTCATTTCAAGCGAGTTGGTTATGTCCAGGTCATTTGTTACAAATTGTTTAAACAGTGCTTGATTTTCGGTATATAAGAAGTTGAGATGCCATGCCAAAATATATGCTTGATATTGATAGAGTTCGTATCTTTTCCATGGGTGAACACATTATTGCTAAACTAAAGCTGAAAGTTGTGAGAGCCCCAAAAACTAAAATTAAAATAATTTAATTCAGTTTTTTTAAGAAAATTGTGACAGAAATTAGAATAAATTCGAAGTAAAAATAATAGAATATTGTGTAAAAACAAGTTTATATTCCTTATTTTAGCTTTTTAAACATTGATTTTTGGATATAAAAAGGATAGAAAAAACCAGTATACTAATAAAATAATGTTAGTTTAATGAGATAAATATTTATAGTGAGTATAACGTATTATATATCAAGGTAAAAACGTAAAAAACAGAAAAGAACTTTACAGTGGGGAGAAGAAAAAACATGAAAATTCGAGTAGTTAGTTCCAGAGAGGAAATTTTCACTCTCAATCCTAATGAACGTGTTGTACACCTGGCATTCAGGCCGTCGAACAAAGATATATTTGGACTGGTTGAAACCTGCCCGAAGATTGAGGTAATTCAGTTACCTAAATCTTACATGGCCACAGTTTCAAAGTCAATTGAAATGTTCCTTGGGATGCAGAGAATCCAGCTTCTTGAAGGAGATGTCTGGGGTCACAGAAAGGATCTAAACGAATATTACACCGTTCCGTCTTCAGTGATTGAAAACATAAAAGAAATGAAACTTGAAGGTAAATCCACTGAGGAAATTGAGGCAAAAATTTCAAGGGAGAGAAAGCTCAACCCTGAGATGATCGCTTATATCATGACCAAAGAAGCTCCTGCCTGAAATAATGTAGGATGAGTCATGTCAATAGGCGCTTTACTGAAGATTAGGTAGTTCGAAAGCGGTCTAATCTTTCGGAAAATCTGATCTCCAGTTTAAACTTTCTGTTTTTACTCTTTTTGAAAAAGTTTCACATGCATACAAAAAATTCACTTATCTACAGACCCTTATTAAAAGATGAGAATATGTTATGATGCAATCTCAAAAGGATAAACTTCCTCCCATCTATCACCTATAATCGAACTAATACCTCCTTCCTCTACCCTCATCTGCATTGTATCCCCTTTTAATCGAATTGTTATGAGGTCTCCACTTTCGTAATAATCGCACTTAACGGTAGAAGAATCTCCATAGCGTAGAAAAGCAGTACCGCAGTCATACAAAACGAGATAGTTGTTTCCGGATTTGAATTTTCGTTTCATGTGAAGGATCTCCTTAATAATTTCCTTCTGGAATCTCTTGACAGTTTTACACTGTTAATGCCATACATCTTTATTAATTTTTTGCTCTTGTTGAGTTTCCTTTCTTCTTATGTCTGACAGGTATTCCACTGATAAAGTTTAATCAGAGTGCCGGCATTAACGGGCAAATATTATTAAAATAATTTAATAAGTTTTATTAGTTTTATATCTATTTAATCCTTGAAATTTGATATTGGAAAATATTTAGAATAATCAAGAAAGATACAGTTATAATAATATACACCTTAACATAATTTAGAATTTACATTATTTGTCAGGAAAACTAATTAAAATAATTAAGGGCTATTTTTATGGATATTATCAAGATTGTCAGGACTAAAAACCGGATTAAGCTCTCATATCTTATTTCAGGTTTTGCTCTTATTTTTCTTCTTGCAGGAACAATACTCCCTGCCTCAGCAGGGATAGGAGCAAGCAGGGAACTCTCTCATGGAACGGTTTATGCAGGTGGAAACTTTATAGTCACAGTGCACATAAGGGCAGACCAGCAAGTTGAAGCCCTGACACTTAATGAAACTCTCCCTGAAGGATGGCATCTAACTCAGGTGGGAAATGATGGAGCCACATTCCAGAACATAAGCACTTTTAAAGAATCTACTCAGGAGTGGATCTGGGTTGAGAACCTTTCGGCAGGTGAAGAAAAGACCATTATGTACGAGGTGAATGTGCCTTCAACTTCCAAACTTGGGACTTCAATAATCTCGGGCACATTCTCCGCTTATTCCATCCCTCCTGCCCCTGTGGGAGGATCATCGAAAATAACTGTAAATTATCCCCTACCTGAAGCTGAATTTTCTGCAAGTTCTCTCTCGGGCACCGCACCCCTTACCGTCCAGTTTACTGACTTATCTGCCAGCAACCCAAATTCCTGGGAATGGGATTTTGATGGAAATGGGATCATAGACTCACTAGACAGAAATCCGGCTCATACGTACGAAAACCCGGGTACCTATACTGTTATCCTCAGGGCAACTAACAGTACTTACGGAAATGATACCGAGATAAAAAATGGATATATAACCGTAACAGAGAAGCTCTCAAGTTCAGGGGGAGGTGGAGGAAGTAGTGGGGGAGGAGGTGGAGGAGGTTCAGCCTCTCCGGAATCCAGCAGGAATATAGAGCTCAAGGAAATCTCAAATGAGCAGGTCTTCAAAGGAATCCACACCTGCTACACCTTTAAAGGCGGAGTAAATGATATAGTCAGTGTGGAGTTTGATCCGAAAAAGACCTTTGGTAAGACAACTGCTATTGTAGAGATACTCAAAAATACGTCCTCAATAGTTAAGGGGCCTGCCCCCGGGGAAGTCTATAAAAACATAAATATCTGGATAGGGAATAGCGGATTCTCAAGACCTGAAAATCTGGAAAACGCTAGAATAAATTTCAGGGTGAGTAAGACCTGGATCTCCGAACACAGCATCAACAAGAACACAGTAACCCTGTACAGGTATAATCAAAACCAATGGAACCCGCTGTCTACAGTTCTGAAGGAAGAAAATGAAGATTATTTATATTTTACTGCAGAGACCCCAGGCTTTTCCCCCTTTGCAATCTCAAGCACTGAGAAAAGTACTCAGTCCGTTGAAGTATTTCAGGCGAGAAACGAAGTAAATAAGGCGCTAAATAAAAGCAATCTGTCTGAAGAAAAGCAGGGAAATCCGGACTTAGATAACGAAAAAGAAGGACAGAAAAGCTTGCCGGATTCTGGCTCTGTCCTTGCTGCGGCAGAAGTGCTGGTTTCATATGCAATATTAAGGAAAAGGAAATAAATTAAGGAAAAGGAAATAACTTAAGGAAAAGGAAATAACTTAAGGAAAAGGAAATAACTTCAGGAAAGGGAAATGACTTCAGGAAAGGGAAATAACTTCGGAAAGTAGATAACCTCAGGAGAAGGAAATAACAGGACGAAAAAGAAAAATACAAGGGGTTTTTTCCGAATTCCCTTTTATTTCTCAACCCTGATAGTTTAGAGCAAAATTCGGGTTACCCTAAGCGTTTCGAGTAAATTTGGGGTTCCTTAATTGCTTTTTCCTCTTTTCTTTTAGATATACCCGCACTGCTCAAGCCAGGTAAGAGACCTTATCCATTCTCCTTTCGGTTCTCTTGAGGTGCCCACGACAAGCCGCTTCATATCCCCTACTTCTTCAATGACGCCGCAGGCTTCTATAATCTCCCCCGGAAGAGCCTGACCTGCATATGTATGAGTATAGGAAAGCACATGGTCGATTTCATTATGTTCGACCTTATAATAAGCAGGGCTGTCAAAGGCAAAGTCAGCGTTTGTGACCTCGGCTTCGATTTTCATTTTAACTGTATCCTTTCCGCGCAGAAGAGGTTCTTTAATCTGATCCCATTCTCTTACAAAAAGGAGGTCAAAATAAGTGCCTTCAACCATTCCGCGGTTTCCTTTTCTGGATTCGTGAAGCATGAATTCGTCAAATGAAATTTCCGGAATTCTCTTCCTGTAGATTCTCTGCCACATCTCTTCATCGATTTCTTCTATTGGGCCTTCCTGCTGTTTTGCAATTTTTATGGCATCCCTTGCTCTGAACCATAAAGGGCCGTAAACAACAAAATCGATATCCGAACTTTCATTCTGTAGGCCTGCAAGCATTGAACCAGTAACTCCCATACTTGTTCTTGGTACTCCGGCCATATCAAGTACCTTTACGATCGCCCTTACGCGGCTATCAGAATTCACAAGTTCAGGAATAATGTCAGATGGGTGAAGTACCTGTTTTACTTCAGATTCCGGGACCACATGAACGTCCTGTACCCATTCTGGCCTGTATTTCCTCATGAACTCGAAAGCCGGATCAAAATCAAGCTTTTTGTATTGTTTCCCATTTAACTCCCTTTCCCCGTTTTCATCCGGAATGTAGCGAAGCGTGGCCCGAATTCCATCGCTACGGAAATAGTCGGAAACCGCAAAAAGCCAGTCATCTTTTGTGACAAGAAAATCCCTCAGGCGTGTTTTGAGCATTTATACCATTCCTGAAACTTATAACGGATACGCAAATTTTAAGAATCCTAACTGCACGTCTTTATAATAATTTATAATAAATAACAGGAAATGTATTGTACCATTCATGTATATATTTATCAGGTATTAATTTTTAAACAATATACACCAGTAAACGGAATAAACTGCAGGTGCAAAAAATCCGAGGTAATACTTTTGAGAGGCAACTCTAATGCAGAAGCGCTTGAAGCCTGGATTATCAGGCTTAGACGCGAATTTCACCAATACCCAGAATTAAGTTTTGAAGAATACGAGACCCAGAAACGAATTTTGAAGACCCTTGGAGAACTGGGGATAGAAGCCAGGAAAATTGCGGATACCGGCGTGATTGCAAGCATCCGAGGGACATTACCTGGCCCCTGCATTGCCCTACGCTCGGATACGGACGGGCTGCAGGTGCAGGAAGAATTAACCGAAAGGAACAGGGACTACATTTCCAGAAATAATGGAGTAATGCACGCCTGCGGACATGACGGGCATATGGCAATGCTTTTTGGGGCTGCCAGGCTTTTTACGGAAAACAGGGACTTTCCTGGAGAAGTCCGCCTGATTTTTCAGCCTGCAGAAGAAATTCCCCCAGGTGGTTCGAAAAGAGTGATTGCAGAAGGAGGGCTTGAGGGCGTGGACGCGGTTATAGGCATGCATGTCTTTAGCAACCATGAATCCGGAAGCGTGGGTTTTCGTCCTGGGCCTTTTATGGCAAGCACCAACCGGTTCGAAGTCACCCTTAAAGGAAAAGGAGGCCATATCTCAAAACCTGAAAGCTGCATTGATCCTGTCAGGATGGCAATGGATTTTATAGGCAGCCTATATTCTGCCCTGGAAAAGCAGCTTGATCCGAGCAAGTATGTTATTGGAGTGGGAAGAATCCAGGGTGGAGCTCAGTTCAATAGGATTCCAGACAGTGTAGGAATTCTCGGAAGCTACCGGACCTATGACAAGGAGACAACAGATATTATTGACAAAACTATAACGGAGTGTCTGGATATCATAGTAGAAAAGTACATAAAACCAGGAGAAGAATTTTTAGGCTTTCCCGACTATGACCTTGATATCCTTCATGGCTATCCTGTCCTCGTAAATGACCCTACATTCACGGATGCAGTGCATTTAAAACTTCAGGAAAGTTTCCCGGAACTCACAATTTATCCAGAGATAGAAAAGACATTTGCAGCCGAAGATTTTGCAAGTTATCTGCAAATGGTGTCTGGGATCTTCATTTCTCTCGGTACCCGGAATCCGGAAAAAAGAATTATTGAAATCAATCACTCATGCACGTTCGATATTGATGAAGAGATCCTGATTACTGGCACGGAGATTTTTTACACCATTTCCCTGGACTTTCTGAAAAACCCCGAGAAATACCTCAATTCCCAGAGAAATTTCCCCGGAGATATTTCGAGCCCGAAATAACACGAAAAAGACTGAAAATCGGCACGGGCAAGATGCATAGGAGCCGTCTGTCCAGTTAAGGGAGAGAAAGCAATGATAATACAGATATATGACGATTCCAGAAAGGAAGAAGTTCGTGATATTATCCTTGAGGTCCTGCTGGAGCACGGATTTGAATATGATAGACTTAAAGATGCCGACCTTAAGGATATCAATGATTATTATTTTGCAAACGGAGGTACTTTTTTCGTAGGGGTCGCAGACGGCAGGGTAATCGGCACTGCAGGCGTCCGAAAACTTAAAGGGAACCTTTGCGAAATCAGGCGCATCTACCTTAAAAAAGCCTTCAGGGGAAGAGGCAATGGAAAACAGCTTTTTAGGGCTGCTCTGGATTTTGCTGAAAAAAACTGCTCAGGTGCTGTGCTGAAAACCGATTCTACCCTCACGAAAGCAATAGATATGTATCTAAAGCACGGTTTCACTTTACAGAAAGAAGAAAAGGGGTACCTTTACTTTGAGAAAATGTTCTAACGGCCGAATTGCGATTCGCCCGAATTGCGCCTCGGGAGTACGCGGCCCTTTTCGCTTCGCTCAAGAGGGCTAATTTATTGATAAGTAACATTTCTTTTCGCTTGCTCAAGCGGACGAATTTACGAATATGGGCATAATTTCTCCGCGTTTTCCGCGTTTTCTGTGGCTTAAATTTCCTTTTTAAATTAGCTGATGAATTTTGGCCTGGCTATAGTTTTTGAGTGTTATTCTCCTCAATTTCTGAATTGCCTCACTTTTTCGGATAGCTGCAGGAGTTGCCTTCTCTTTTTCCAAGTGCCTGGAGATATTCAAGGACAGCCAGTACATAGGCTGAGTGAGACCAGGCCAGAGGGAGAACTGAAAGAGGCTTGCCTTTGTCATCTACTTGTTCGGACATAAGGCCAGAGGGATGGGCGTGAGCTGCACACCAGTCCAGAAGTTCAAGAGCTCTGTTCAGGTTTCCAACTGCCGAATGCCACTGGGACAGCCAGAGAGTGCAGATGATCCAGCTGTTCATATAGCCATAATAGCTGTCGTGAAGATATCTGGCAATTCCTCCGGAGGGACGCTTAAGTTCTCTCTCAATAGCTTCCATTGTCCGGACAACTTTTGGGTCTTCGGGGGGGAGAATCCCGAAGTACCAGACTGCAAATACAGACGAGTCAAGTGTGGGATCATCGAGAGAACGCCGGAAGCGTTTAAGTTTATCATCATAGAGTCTTTCCAGAATAGATTCTTTAATGCGATCTGCAGCGTCCTTCCAGCCTTTTGCATTGTCATAGTCCCCAAGTGAACGGGAAAGTTCATAAGCCCCTTTAAGGCCGGCATAGACAGTACAGGCGCTGTAGGTATGCACACCTTTTCGCTCTTCCCATAGGTCGAAACTCGAAATTGGAAGGTTTGTTTCCCTGTCAATGGCTTTTGTAAGGTAACTAGCCGCAGGAATTACAAGCCTTCTGTAGTACCTGCCTGTGGTCCATACACTTTTTGCGATTTCCCAGTTGTTATAGAGAGCATATAGGGGAAGTCCAGTCTCATCAATCTGAATCATGGGCACCGGATGCCATGTGCTCCCGAAATCTCCTGCAGGAGTGTATTTGTGAAGGAAGTTGCCTCTGTGAGTGATGATTTTTGAGAAAAATTCGAATATCTCAGTACTCAGGTGGTGGTATCGCGCTCTATCGAGCGCTAGGCAGACCCAGGCCGCATCTCTGGGCCAGCAGTAACTATAAAGGTCTGCCCCGAATTGCTTTATATCCGAATCGCAGGATGCAATCACCGAGCCCGTAATATCCATGTGGGCGACAACTGTAAGAAGGCTCCTGTAAAAGCACTTTGAGATTCTTTCCGGAAGCTGAGGCATGAGGGCAAATTCCGGAAGGACGGATACCTTTTCAGTAAATGAGTTCCAGAAATTGAAGTTATGGTGAAAAAGAGCGCTTCTTCCTGCCTCCTTTACTAGTTTATGGATTTTGAGCACGTTGCAGTACTTTTTTCCAAGAACAATCCAGTAGTGTACCCTTGTGGATTCTCCCGGTTTCAGCTCAGGAAGAGTCCAGCCAAGGGTTGAATCTACCGAACCATGAGCGACAGGATTTCCACTCAGGGAAGCGTCATCTTCCATATCTTTCCATGTGCCTTCAAGCCCCTTCCACTCCGCAGTCCCAACAGCGTGCTGGTCGAAGGCAGGGTCACTTGCATGCAGAAAATAACGGTCGCGCTTATAATGGATCAGAGTTTGTTTATCAATTATTGCGGTTTCTCCGATTTTAGTCTCAAGAATATGGTAGTTCTGGGTGGAAAAAAGGCGCAGATGCTTAGAATTATTTGAGATATTCCTGACTTCAAAAGTCCTGTAAAAAATGTTTACCGACGGATGTACAGCTTCCCATACCGTGATCCTGAGCCCGATCTCAGAATTTTCGAATACCGTTTCCCCTATATTCGAAACAACTTCCATACAGGCTTCAAGCGCCTCATTATTGCCAGTTTCTTCTCTTACTTCCTCTCTATCCTTCCTATCTTCTAAGATTTCGAAAATGCGGTCACAGAAACGATCCTCAAACTCTGATTTGTACCCCTGCCGAATTTTCCAGTTTTCAAGCCAGCTGCAATAAAGAGAATCAAGATCACATATACCGACTTTTATCGAGTTCCCATGATTTTCAAGTCCTACGTATGGGAAATAGACATCCCTTATAGTCCCTTTTTCATCTTCACAAATCAGGATTCTTCCATTTCCGAAAATCAGCGGCCTAATCCCGACACCTCCTACTCTATTTTTCCCGTAATTTTCTACGACTCTATAAGAGGAGTTCTTCCTAGAAAATAATATAATTTAACCTGGATTCTTGAACTATGCTAATATCATCGGATTTGAATTAGGGGAGTTCTTCCTGGAATATAATGTATAACCTGGATTCTTGAACTGTACTAATATCATCGGGTTCGAATTGTCTCTCTGAATTTAAGCCCATTACAAGAATTAATTTATTGCCCCAAATAGTTTGGGAAAAACACTTTACTCAATAGGGAAAAGAAACTCCACTTAGAAGAGGAACTTTACGTTAAAAACTACATTTTTCATAATTATATCTCTTAATAAATTTAGCCATTAATTATTACCAAAAAGGAAATGCATTTCGCAGCTGTTCGTTTTTAGTTGATAATTTGGGTCAATACAAAAAAATAAATATAATTTCTTTTTGAAGATATATACAAATTAAATAAGAAAGTTTATATTTCATTGTGTTATTTTAATAAATGCATAAAAACAGAAATATCTATAAAATTACCCACATACAGGGAATGTGTTTTTACAATGGCTTACGTGAAAAAAACGTGCCCCATCTGCGGGAAAGAATTCATGGTCCTTAAAAAAGCTGAGGAAAAAGCAGTTTACTGTACTCTGGCATGCCTGACAGAAGCTCAGAAAAAATTAGAATCCAGAGGCATGGCTTTCTCAGGCCTTAGTTGAGCATTTTTTTAAGGTAAAAAATATCAAAAATCGGAGAACAACCCTTACGGAGGGAAAGTTTTTCCAATCTTTTTTATAGAAAATAACCGAAGCAATCCTTTTACTTTCCAGCTATTTTTTTTGCAATTTGAGCTACGTGCCTGCCCTGATAACGGGCCATTGCAAGTTCGTTTTCTGATGGCTGGCGGCTTCCGTCTCCACCTGCAATTGTTGAAGCTCCATATGGGCTGCCGCCTGTAATTTCATCCACTCTCATTTGCCGCTTTTCGGCATAAGGAAGCCCGACAATAATCATTCCAAGATGAAGCAGGCTAACATGAAATGTGAGGATTGTGGATTCCTGCCCTCCGTGCTGCGTTGCGCTGGAAGTGAAGACGCTTCCCACTTTCCCCACAAAGGCATCCTGGCTCCACAGGCCTCCAAGGCTGTCAAGGACTGTGCGCATCTCGGCAGTCATCATCCCGAAGCGCGTAGGAGTTCCGAATATCAATGCATCTGCTCCAGCCAGCACATCCTCATACATATCTCGGGTCAGCACAGGGATATGAGCAAAAAGCTTTTTTGTCTCAATTGCCCCCATTTTCTCAATAATATCATTAGGCAAAGTCTCAGGCACCTGATAAATTCCTACTTCAGCTCCTTCGACTTCTCTTGCTCCTGCAGCTACGGCTTCCGCCATCTTGTAAATGTGACCGTGAATACTATGGAATATCACGTTTACCTTAACCATTCAATCCCTCTTTAAAATTCAATTAAAATGTAAATAAGCGGTTTGAAGTAAGTGGTTTGGATTTTAAATATGCAATGGAGCGGCTTAATAATTCCCGAAAAGCTCCAAACTCCCTTCTTAAAATAGTTTTCTGATGCATTTATAGCTTGTTAGCAAAAGTTAATTCTCTCTTCCTGGCCTCATGTTTCTTCTTGGCCTTATGTTTCTTCTTGGCCTTACATTTCTTCTTGGCCTTACATTTTCTTCTTGGTCTTATATTTCTTACTTTATCTCCTTCTTCTGCTGCAGACAGCACTGTAAGCGGATTTCTGAATTCCCATTCCTGATAAATGAGGTGTATCAAAATAGTTATAAAGAACTATGCTGTATAAACAGCACATGCCCTCTCTTTCTATCGTAATGCCTTCAATGAATGAAGAAGGAACAATCCGAGTTTGCATAGAGAAAGCTCAATCCATATTCAAAAAATATGGTATAGAAGGAGAGATAATAATCTCTGACAACTCCTCGGACAGGACTCCGGAGATTGCAGCGTCTATGGGCGCAAAGGTTATAGGCCCGATAAAAGGGTACGGGAACGCCTATCTTAAAGGGCTGGCTGAAGCAAAGGGAGATTATATTGCCATTGCAGATGCGGACAACACATACGATCTGCTTGAGCTTGATGAATTTCTGGATCCTCTTATGGCAGGAGAGGCTGATTTTGTAATAGGGACCAGGATCAAAGGCGATATCAAAAAAGGGGCTATGCCCTGGCTGCACCAGTACATAGGCAACCCTATACTGACCGGAATGCTCAATTTCCTGTTCAAAACAAAAATTTCTGATGCTCACTGCGGGATGAGAGCTTTTACAAAAGAAGCACTTGAAAAAATGAATCTTAAAACTCATGGCATGGAGTTAGCATCCGAAATGATAATCGAAGCCGCAAAATGCGGACTGAGAATCAAAGAAGTTCCTATTACCTATTACTCTCGCAAAGCTCCCTCCAAACTGCGCTCTTTCCACGATGGTTGGAGGCATGTCCGTTTCATGATGCTCTACCAGCCAGTCCCTTTCCTCTACTTGCCCGGTGCTTTTGTGTTTATCCTGGGTTTTCTAATAACCACTTCCCTTCTTCTCACGGAAAATGCTGTAGATGCCCGGTTACACTCTTTTATTTTGGGCAGTATGCTCTTAATCATTGGTGGACAGATCCTTGCCACTGGCGTGTATATGAAAACATACGGCCTCATCCACGGTATTTACCGGGACGGCATAACAGGTAAGAAGTTGCTGAGCTACCACTCCCTCGAAAGAGAACTTTTCGGAGGCTCCATTATTCTGGGCTTCGGCCTCATTCTCGGGTTGAAAGTCGCCTATAACTGGATCAGTTCCGGATACGGTTCCCTCAAAGAGGTGGAATCCGCAGTTATTTCAATGGTCCTTGCAGCAGTTGGGCTACAACTGATCTTTTCTGCAATCTTTGTAAGCGTGATGCTCCTGGAAGTGGATACAGACTGGTAAGTGGATACAGACTGGTAAGTGGTGCAATGAAAATCGCCTTCGTATACGACGCTGTCTATCCCTGGGTCAAAGGCGGCGCCGAAATGCGCAATCATGAACTGGGGAAGCGGCTCTCAGCCAGGGGGCATGAGGTACACATTTTCGGGGTCAAGTGGTGGGAAGGCGAAGATATTATTGATTATGAAAATATGACCCTTCACGGCGTTTGCAAAGCTCGAAACCTTTATGTAAACGGCAGACGTTCGATTTCCGAAGCTCTTGTTTTCGCTATAAATCTATTTCCTGAGCTCAGGAGAGAAAAGTTCGACCTTATCGATGTGAGTGTTTTTCCTTATTTTTCCTGCTTTACCGTAAAAGCGATCTCAGTCCTGAAAAAGATCCCTGCAGTCTATACCTGGCATGAAGTCTGGGACGACTACTGGTACGAGTACATGGGAAAGGCAGGTTTTTTCGGAAAAGTGATCGAAAAAGCGGTTTCAAAAATTTCGAACAAAAATATAGCAGTTTCCGACTGGACGAAGAAGAGGCTTGAAACTCTTGGGGTTCCTGAAGAGAAGATTACGGTTATCCCTAACGGGATCGATCTTAAATGGATCTCTGAAATTGGATCGGAAGGCGGTCTGACTTCTACTGGGCTTGATGGGAAAATTTATGACATCATTTTTGCCGGGCGGCTTATTAAGGAAAAAAATGTTGATGTTCTGCTTAAAGCGGTGGCTCTCCTTAAAGTCGATTTTCCGGACATCAGATGCTGCATTGTTGGGGACGGTCCCGAGAAAACAGCGCTGATGCAGCTTGCAAAGAATATGGATGTTTGCGGAAATGTCGAATTTGCGGGCTTTCAGGAGTACAGAGCGCTGATCGGAAAAATCAAGGCTTCAAAAGTGCTTGTGCTGCCTTCAAGCAGGGAAGGTTTCGGGATGGTTGTAATAGAGGCCTTTGCCTGCGGAGTACCGGTGGTGACGGTGAGGGAGAGGTACAATGCGGCGCAGGGGCTGGTTGACGATGGAGTGGATGGGTTTGTTGTGGAACTTGGGGATAGAGAAATTGCAAAAGGAATAGAGAAGGTAATTAAAGAGAAAGCCTCCCATAAGAGATTTTCGAGCATGAGTTTGCATAAAGCTGCAGAATATAACTGGGATGGGATAGTTGAGAAGATTTGTTCAGTTTATGAAGATTGTATAGAATAATAATTAACTATTCAGGTATCCTCGTTAAGGCTACATAATTTTCCTCTTTACAAGGAAAATTGAATCTAAAATGAATCATTTTTTGATAATTATTCAGCCTGGGTAAAAAAATATCATTAGCTATCTCACTTAAGATTTAATGGGTAAGTTTTTGGGAGCTTATTTTCTTTAATTTTTGGTTATTGATTATGTTTTTTCTTTTTTCATCAGTTAGTAATCAGAAGTGCCTATCACGTCGAAATCGGCATCAATTAACTGTTTTTGGTAGGTTTAATAGTTACGTTTATTCTTTCTGATCTGGAACACATTATTCCAGCTTAACATTTTGGCGAGATTTATAACTTCTTGATCTGGAACACATTATTCCAGCTTAACATTTTGGCGAGATTTATAACTTCTTTGCATATAGAAATATTTTAATATGTGTAACTCATTTACCGTAAGAGGATAACAGTATTTCTGATCAACAAAAAGAGATTGGAGATATATTGTTACCTGAGTTTTTGAATGATTAAATCCCATAAAATATTGAAAATGTCACCTTTCAAATCTTTAGGAAGATATTATGTACAGTTCAAAAGGCCAACTAAAGAGTCGAGAGATATCTTCGATGGAAATTCCCCCTTTCTTTCCATCTATATATTCTATTCCAGATAATTACAGATACGATAGGCCTGATCTCTCAATTATAATTCCAGTACATAATGAAGCCGAAAATATAGTTGAACTGTACGAGAAGTTGTACAGCACTCTTTCAATACTGGAAGTCACATATGAGATAATTTTCGTTGACGACGGGTCTACAGACGATACTTTCAAAGAAATAAAAACAATCGATGATAACAGAATAAGAATTTTAAGGTTCCAGCGTAATTATGGAAAAGCTGCAGCTCTCTCCTGCGGGTTCAATAAATCTAGGGGTGAAGTTGTTATTACTATGGATGGAGACCTGCAGGATGATCCAAAAGAAATCCCAAGATTTCTTGAAAAATTAGAAGAATTCGATATGGTTTCGGGATGGAAAAGCAAAAGACATGATCCTGTCTCAAAGACTCTTCCTTCAAGATTCTTCAACAGATTAACCAGATGCGTTACAGGAGTCAAAATTAATGACTTCAACTGTGGATACAAGGGATACAGAAGTGATGTTGTAAAGAATATAAGCTTATATGGAGAGTTCCACCGCTACATTCCGGCTTTAGCTCAATGGAAAGGTTACACTGTTGGGGAGATAAAAGTTGAGCATCATCCGAGAATCCACGGGAAGTCGAAATATGGAATTGAAAGAATTTTAAAAGGATTTTTGGACCTGATAACAGTCACATTCTTAATGCTGTACAAAAAAAGACCTCTGCATATATTTGGAGGTATAGGTCTCGTACTGGCATTTTCTGGAATGTTGATATCCGGATATCTACTCTCGTTATGGATCACAGGCTCGAAGATAGGGGATAGGCCTCTCCTCATGTTAGGAATATTACTTACAGTTATAGGAGCCCAATTTGTCTCGATGGGATTGATAGGAGAAATGATCACAAACACCAGAGACAATGATGATTACATCATAAAGTTTGATAGTCATGAACTGGAAAATGCTAGGTAAGATCGCTGTTAGTCTAGGACTGATATTTTATCAAGTAAACTCGATATAAAAGCTATCTATGAAGCTTTCAGTGAATAGATACTGTTCTCACACCTTTTTCCTCAACTGAAGGTTGTGAGGTGAAGAGGGTAAATGATCAGACTATTAACGGTATTCTTTATGTTCTGTCACATGTTCTCAAATGGGAAGTTTTCGCATCACTCAAGGAAGCGCCGATTATACCCTGAGCGTTACCAAATAACTTATCATTAGTGGAGATATAAAATGAGATCTGGCATCGAGTATCATATCGAAAAAATACATAAATCTGGTAAAAAGGATTTTAGGTGGAACAATTTAAGAGAGCTGGTTTCAAAGCATGTAGAAGGGAATTCAGTCCTTGATGCTGGATGTGGAACAGGTCACATGACCTTAAAACTATTGAATGAAGGGCATGCTGTTACAGCTATAGATTGCTCCAAAGAACTTACAAAATTCACTCAGGAAATTATTAAACAAAATAATCTCAAAGCTGAAATTTATACCTTAGATTTATTGAATGTGAATCAACTGGGTAAAAACATATATGAAAATGCTGTATGTCTGGATGTTCTTGAACATATAGATAATGATGAACTTGCATTGCTGAAATTAACCTCTACTTTAAAAAAAGGAGGGAATCTTATTATTTCTGTCCCTGCATGCAGTTTTTTGTATGGGACAAGAGATAAGGATATAGGGCACTTTCGGAGATATAATAAAAAAGATTTAATTAGTTTGATAAAAAAGACAGACTTAGAAATAAAAGTAATCAGATACTGGAATTTTTTAGGTTTTTTCCCAATATTGTTATCTGAAAAGCTTTTACATAAAAAACTATCTGAAGAAATAAGATATTCAAAAAAACCTCATCACGCATGCTTAAATTATTTATTAAACAAGTGGTTTTTTGTTGTTGAAAATAATGTAAGATTTCCAATAGGTCTCTCCTTGATTGCAGTATGCGAGAAAAAATAAAAATATATTGTTAAGGAATCGTTAAAAAATAACTTCAAGTTTTCACTTCGGGAATGACTCATAATTCCATTTCCCAAAATAACCATCAAAGACAATCTCGGCAACAGAAATACTAGAAATTATATTTTCGTCATTCCTAACTATTCAGGTAGCCTGAACAAGGCATGCAACTTTTCCTTTTCCGATGAAAAATCGGATATAAAATGAATTAAGGCCCTCGAAAACGGGTCAATTTTTAAGGACTAATAAGCCATATTTTTTAGATTAGATATTGTTTCATTGTTCCCCTAATTAAAATACAGATAGAAAATAATTTATTTTACATTTAAAGGGGCAGGTATTCTCAATTTAATTTTTAAAAGCTTATTGCTTCTTTTTTAATGTTAAATTTAGTATAACGGAAAAATGTTATCGGATGTCATAATTCCAAATAAATATCGTTTGTCAAAAAATAAAGATCTCATTATACTTATTTGTAAATTTAAAAGCTTAATTTTGCTTATTTTCTAAAAATTTGGATTTTTAAAGTATTTTTTATTGGGGGAACTCTGATTAATGTATATAGCCTGAAATAAGCATTCTGGGATCTTAATTCACACACTGATTTAGAAGGACCCTAAAATGAATCATTTTTGGCAACTGTTCAGCCTATGTAAAACAATATCATTAGCCATCTCATTAAGATCTAAGGGGTAAGTTTTGGGAGCTTATTTTCTTTAATTGTTGGTTATTGATGAGATTTTTTTCAGTTTTATGTGGTTGACAATTACATCTCTTTGAAAACTCAAAAGTCTCAGAACCATGAATCACAGTACCAAAGATCTATTAAATGTGGGAACAGTAATAAATATTTTCATATCTATTTATTCTTTCTTCTCTGGCACACTTATTCCAACTTGACATTTTGATGAGATTACATTACTTTGTAATATATAGAAATATTTTAATATGTGAAACTCATTTACCGTAAGAGGATAACAGTATGTCTGATCAACAAAAAGAGATTGGAGATAAATTGTTATCTGAAATTTTGAATGATTGAATCCCATAAAATGTTGAAAATGTCACCTTTCAAGTTCTTAGGGAGATATTATGTACAGTTCAAAAGGCCAACTAAAGAGTCGAGAGATATCCACGATGGAAATTCTCCCCTTCTTTCCATCTGTTTACTCTATTCCAGATAATTACAGATACGATAGGCCTGATCTCTCAATTATAATTCCAGTACATAATGAAGCAGAAAATATAGTTGAACTGTACGAGAAGTTGAAGAGCACTCTTTCAATACTGGAAATCACATATGAGATAATTTTCGTTGACGACGGGTCTACAGATGATACTTTCAAAGAAATAAATGCAATTCGGGATAATAGAATAAAAATTGTAAGGTTCCAGCGGAATTATGGAAAAGCTGCAGCTCTCTCCTGCAAGTTCAGTAAATCAAGGGGAAAAGTTGTTATTATTATGGATGGGGACCTGCAGGACGATCCAAAAAAAATCCAAAATTTCTTGAAAAATTGGATGAATTCGATATGGTTTCTGGACGGAAAAGCAAAAGACATGATCCTGTCTCAAAGACCCTTCTCTCGTTATAGGGGCCCAATTTGTCTCTCTGGGATTGATAGGAGAAATGATCACAAACTCCAGAAACAACGACGATTACATCATAAAGTTTGATAGTCATGAACTGGAAGACTGTAGGTAAGATCACTGTTAGTCTAGGACTGATATTTTATCTTCTATATAAACTCGATATAAAAGCTATCTATGAAGCTTTCGCTCAAATGGATGTAGTTCTACTTTCGTTCTCCCTACCGTTTATTTTTATCATGTATTTGATAAAAGCAAGAAAGTGGCAGGCTTTACTTGACTGCATTGATATCAAAATTCCTATGCTTAAGTCACTGGAAATAATCCTGATCGGTACTTTCTATGGGGCTCTTACTCCAGGCAGAGCAGGAGAAGTCTTAAGAGCCTATTATTTAAACTATGAAAGATCAAGAAGTATACCAACAGTGATAATGGATAAAATTATAGATATTATCTGTCTTCTGGTATTGAGTATACTATCATTAGCTTTCTTTTTTAAAGATCGGAATTTAATTTATCTGATGACTTTAGTTATGGCATTTTTCATTGCTGGAATAATTATCATTACAAACGAAAAATTTATAACTTTTATTTTTAAAGCATTTTCTCAAAATATAGAACATACAGAGAATTATATAAGAACCCTCAGGGAAATTATTGAGAATAAAAAAGTCTTACTTTCCGTTTTTTCATTAACTCTCGTGTACTATTTTGTAAGTATGATTGTGTACTGGATAGTAATAAAATCATTAAGTCCGGCTTTGGACAGTGTACTAGCATTTTCTCTGCCGATAATTGTAGTTTTAGGCAATTTCCCTATATCGATATCAGGGTTTGGACTTAGAGAGTTTGTAAGTGTCACGATCTTCAATTTGCTGAATGAGAGTTCAGTATATGGTTTTTCCTGCTCTGTAATTCTCTGCTTTTTGACAACATTATCTCCTGCATTGTTCGGATTCTTACTTACTTTAAAAAAGAAACCTTAAAATAGCTATATTTTCCAAGCATCATTGCGTAAAAATTAAGAAACTATATATCAAAATCAACCAGAGAAACCCTCCTGAAAAATAATTAAAAACTATTAGAAACAAAAAATTTCAAAATTAATTGTACATAAGCTGTGGCAGCTTAAATGGACAAATATCAAAGTCGAAATTACAAAAGGCACAATTCTAAAAACCCATTTCTGGAAGAGGTACAATGACACCAGGTGCACAAAATATAACAAAACTAAAAAAATATATAATTAGCCAAATATCGTATTTTCAGGAAAAAAGTTTAAAAGAACATATCAAAATCTTAATACTATATACCTTACTAACCTTTATACTCACTTATCCTGTTATTTTTAAAATACGCACATATATTCCGGGATGGAATGATGCATTTCACTGGATAAGAATACTCTGGTATACGCCAATAGCTATATTCAATCCTAGCCTCACAAAATTAACACATGATTACCTAATATTCTATCCAAATGGAATACCAACGTCACCTTTTCCGTCTGCATTTAATCAAATTGTTGCATACTTATTATCCAGTGTAATAGACATGCATGTAGCGTACACTATATTATGGTTAATTTCTTTTATTTTTGGCGCATACGGTACATATTTACTTGTACTTTATCTATCAAATGATAAAACGTCTTCATTCATAGCCGGACTAGTATTTGCATTTTCACCGTATCATTTTGTACATTCTCTTGGTCATTTTGGGGCAACCAGCATCGAGTGGATACCCTTTTGTGCTCTTTACTTAATGAAAGTGTTTAGAGAAGGGGGAATTCGAAACAGTTTTTTTGCAGGAATATTCTTTATTCTCGTAGCCATGAGCGATCTTCAATATATGATATTCATGGGAATTTTTGTGCTGTTATTATTTTTATATGAAATCTACATTTCTTTAAGAGAAGAGAAACAAGATTCTAAAGAAAGATTAAAAAGAATCTTTTACAAGTACTCCTTATTTGGAGTAATTTCACTCATAGGTTTAATTCCCCTCACAATAGAAAATATTCAAATAGCCACATCTAATGAAAATTTTTTAAAATTAGACCCGTCTGAAGCCATTATGTACTCAACTGATTTACTTAGTTTTTTTCTTCCATCGGTTTTACATCCGATTTTTGGGGGTTTTACGAAAGATATTTACAGCAATTTCTCAGGAAATCCTAGTGAGAATACAACTTTTATAGGATACACAGTCATCTTATTCTCTTTATTCGCGATTCGAAGACTAAAAGAAAACAAATGTGTACAATTTTGGTCGATAGCTGCATTGTTTTTTTCGCTAATCAGTCTTGGTCCACTTCTTCACATAAATGGTAGCACATCATTTACAGTGTTCCATGCTACTATTCCTCTTCCACATTTAGCTTTGTATTATCTGATCCCATTTCTGGACAATTGTAGGACAACTGGAAGATTTTTTGTAATCGCTTCACTCTCATTCGCAGTTTTGACTGGCTATGGGGTTTCAGAATTATTCAAATCTAAAGAAAATAATAAAAAGATGATTGCAATTGTAATTGGCAGTTTGATAATTTTTGAATATTTAGCAATTCCTTTCCCGGTATCAGCTGTCAGCGAACCATCATTTTACAAAGAGATCTCACAGGATAGAGACAATTACGCACTACTCGAAATACCTGCGACGTTAAACTATAATGCAGGTGTAAATACCATTTATTATCAAACGATACATGGAAAGCCTGTCGTAGGTAACTGGGCTGCCAGATTCCCATCTAATGCAAGGGATTTTGAATTAAATACACCTACGATAAGGGAATTAACTTATTTGCAACCTTTTACTGTTGATATCCTGAACCAAGATATAAATCAAATTGGAACATCCATTTTGAATTACTATAACATCTCATACATTGTTTTACATAAGAATTATATGAATGACACAGAAGTCAATTTTGCCGAGACGTTCATACAAAAAACACTCAACACGGAACGAAAAACATATGAAAATGATTCTCTAATCGTATATCATGTCAAAAAAGAACCTATAAAATCATTTATGATTTTAAAGGATAATTGGTATAGTCGAGAGGAACGGGGTGGAGTTCCAACTAGGTGGATATCAAACAATGCTACATTACTGATATACTCAAATGAAAAAGTCAACAAAAACCTTAGTTTGCGAGTACTTAGCGATAACAAGCCAAAAAACATTGAGATCCATTTTAAAGATAAATGCTTTGAGGGAACTATACCAACGCATTTCGCCGACATAAAAATGCCATTAGCTCTTGAAAAAGGAGAAAATGTCATCAGGTTTTCTACATCTGACGAGTTTCTTTCTCCTGCACAAAGAGTTGGCGGTAATCAAGACACAAGAAAACTTAGCTTTGCAATACAAAATATCACAATATCAACAGGTTATTGAGCTTTTTGAAAAAGTAACTTTTATAATATTTAGAAAATTATATATAACCCAGTATATTCTGTATATGACCAAAGGTCGTGGTAATAATGAAGTGGTCAGAATGAGTGATAACATCCATCAGCGGTTAGATTGGGTCGATGCAACGAAAGGAATTGTAATAATCGGGGTTTTGGTAGCCCATATTGGGTTATTTTATGATATATTCCCAGGATTAAGGATAATTTTTAACGTGTTTGTATTGACAACGTTTTTTTTCATATCAGGTTATCTCTTTAATTGGGATAAATACAAAAATCGTTGGTTAATTTTCATAAAAAAAAGGTTTGCTAAATTAATGATACCGGTGTATATTTTTGCTGGAATAGCATTAATATTCCAGTATTTATATTACATTTACACGAATGAAGTATTAGGACTCAGATTTTGGACCCACGATCCTATCACGATTTTTATACATATCTTCCGGGTAGATCTAGCTTATTACTCATGGTTCCATTCTGTATGGTTCCTATCTGCACTATTTATATGTGAAATGATATTTTTCATATTATTACATCTAGTTAAATCGGATAAATACAGAGGGTTGGCAGTCGTATTAATAGCAATGCCAGCGTTCATGTTTTATTATAACCAATACACGCCGTTGTTTTTTGCCCCCGCACTTGCTGGGATGGTTTATTATTATCTCGGGTTTATGACAAAGAAATATAACCTGGTTTCACGACTCACCATCCCTGGAGTAGTATCATTATTTATTGTATTTTTATTAGCCTGTTCCACACCACACGCCATAACTAACTTTGCTCAATTAAAATATGACAATATTATTCAATGGTATATCGGAGGTATCGCAGGAGCATTATTTATATGCGGTTCAATGTTTTACATATATAAGTACAAAATAAAGTCCAAAACACTAGAGTACCTTGGAAAAAACAGCTTGTTAATAATGCTGATTAACATCCCAGTGATATTTGGAATTAGTAAAATAATAAACCTATCCTCTTTCGGTATCTATCCAAGAGGGCTTTTATTTGCTGTTACGATGACAACTATTCTTTGCTTTTCATGTCTCGTAAACAAAATTTTTATCTCACTAAGCAGCGTTAAAAAAATAAATGGGGAAAATACTGTCAAGGGTGGTGAATAATTCCCCATGTCGGCGGATTAAAATCCCCCAGTTCTCAACCCTTGGGAAAAGTTCGAGGATTTTGAATCACGCTGAAAATGGAGGAAATGTTTTTGATACGAGATTTACTTCACAAAACTTGAGCATCAGTGAAATCGCCAAACAAACAGGTTTTGACAGGAAAACTGTAAGGAAAAATCTCCAGATGGAAACCTTATCAGAACCTTAGAAATGTCCCGAAAGAAAAAGCAAGCTCGGTCCTTTCAAAATCTTACCTCTCTGAGAAACCTAATAACGGTCCATATACTGCTGCTTGCCTCTATCGGGAAATCAAAGAAATTGGTTTTGAGGGAAGAAAAACTATCGTTGAAGACTTCGTAAGAGAAGTCCGAAAAAAAGGGATTACCTGCTGCTCCCCACTATGAAACCAAGCTAGGAATTCAAGCCCAGTCAATTGGGTAGAGATGGGAACAGGACTCTGTTCCAAAATCTAGTGATTTTTGCATTTCTTAATTGAAAATCTAAATTCGTAAGAAGAATTTACAATCAAAATTAACATTCGTTATCTAAAGACTTCGAGCCCGAAGTATAATCACAAGGATTGCAACCAATTATGAAATCTAGTGATTTTTAATTTTACGTTCATCACTAGATTTTGGAACAGAGTCGGGAACAGTTGAATTGGATGGAAAGGTAAAGAACCTAACTTCCGCCTTTTAAGCGCATAAATTCAATTTTTCCATAATTTCTTTTTGTTTCCTTGTAAGTTCTGTAACCATTACTTCTCCATT
>MDTP02000033.1 GCA_001714685.2 Methanosarcina sp. Ant1
TTCAAACTTTTGAGTAAATATCCAAAAACGATAGCAAGAAAAATGTTATTTTCTTGAGGACATCTGCGGAATGTCGGCTAGATGAAACAGACGACTATATACTTCAGAAAACAATGACCGAATATCCAATATTATTCTATTTCCCTTTTCAGGTAATGCCAGAAAACCCATACACAGATAAGTTCCCACCCATCTGCACCATACCTATTAAGATCCTTTGTAGTACCTTTTCCTAGCTTAAGGATAGGGACGCATTTATATTCAAATTTTTTCATAAATATCTCCTTTTGGCTTCAGAGATTCTTCCTTTTGAGCTGTGCTGGTAGGAGAGTCTTTTCATATATGTAATCCAATTCATTTGTATTCGGTTAAGAGATAAAATGCATGAAAGTGTTATTTTTTATGCTAAAATCTCAACATTCAAGTCGGAAAATCACTATACGTGGTATTCGAAGTTGTGCATAAAATTCGTTAACCGATGACAAATGAATCTCTATTAAATATGGGCACTAGTACCATGAAAACCCATATGGAACATATTATTCTGGTGACTTCCATCAGCTGATATTGTTTTGATCAAATTGATGATCCACAATTAAGTTTTCATGGTACTAGTCTTGTTTTCAGAACACAGAGGCATTTTGGAAGTTATTATCTGTTGTATATACTCTCCTTTTTATACAGATGCCTCTTATAGAATAACCTGAGTAAATATAGAAATGATTGAAGAAAATTTAATGACGGGCATAATAATACTTACCTTAATTTGTCTATTATCTAGTTATTTGAGCTTATGCCAAAATCATTTAAAATGCTTTAAATTCCAAATAAAAGCACTTAATTCTATATTTTCGTGAAAAATTTCCTTAAATCGCTTAAAAATGCAACCTTCTAAAAGCAGTTGGTGCCCTTATCAGATCTTTTCTTCCAACTTTAAAAGCCGTTAATGCTGTAAGTAAAGAGGTAATGTTGCCTATAGAGACAAACATTTTAGCCCATTCGATTCTTCTTGTAGGTGTTTTTGAGCGATTGTATCCCACTACTTCATTTGAGTTCTTTCTTTCAACAATGGTTCTAAGATTGTATATTTTACCAAGGAGTATATGAAATTTCCTTGGTATGTATATTCCTCTGAAGTGGGTTCCTGTTTCTGTTTTAAGAATCGTTCCCACACTGTTAGCTCTTGCTGCTATAATTGGAATAACTCCATGATCAATAACTACCTGGTTAGAAGTATGACTATCAGGTCCAGCATCTGCAACCATAAAAAGTGGTTTATGAGTTTCCGATTTCATGCACTGAATGATAGTTTCTTGAAATATAGTGTTGTCATTTTTACTTGCGTTTACTGCGTCCCAATAAACTGGTAAACCCCACCAACTATCAACAACACATGTATCGGTATACCCTGTTCCAGATAGGACACTATACGTTCCTGTTTTTTTAACATAATGTCCTGCATCAGGATCTGAGAGCATACCAGTTTTTTTATTTTTTAATCCACTGCAGCTGCACTCAAAGAACCTTCGATCCCATATCCAGATTTTGTCACCTATAAGATTTAGATTTCTACATTCTTGTATCAGTAATTGAGCATATTCCACTAAATATGGATAAATACATTTCAGATTTCTACGATATGATGAAAGAGTGATTCGATCACGATTTTCAATATTTAATTCATTTCTTAGAGCTTTATTCTGGTTGAATTCTCTGATGAATGATTCAAAATTTGAATACCCCATCTTACATCTTGCAATTTCTAACTTGAGAATGTTGTTGAAATTTAACGATTCATGCTGAGGATGGTAATCCATTGAAGCCTGTAATTCAATGAAAAAGTTATCAAGCGAAGGATTTAATGCAAACATGTCTCCTATATAACCATGAAACTTTTTAAAGTGTTGAAAGGCAAGTACTTGATTCCAGGGCAATACGCTTTCCATATAATCTTTGCTATGTACAACTAGAAGATTAATTTTATAAGGAATACAAATTTTTCTTTTGAGAAAAGTAAATCCTTCACCAAAAAAGTCTGAAAGCACTTTTTGAAAAATAGAGATCACATTACGTACTTTACAATGTCTTTTGTTTTTATTAATTTTCTCAATGAAAAGGATCTTTAAGTTAGAATATTCACTCAACATCTGATCGAAAATAGAGTATCTAGACATCGATTTTTCAAAAAGATTACTTATAAAATCTGTGAGTCTTGACTGTTTTAGAGATATGATGCGGATTTTAATGTTTGTCTTTTGATCGTCCAATTTTCGACCAAAAAGCTGTTCGTATTCTTTTCTGCCTTTAACACTCTTAAGACTTATAACAATGGTACGTACAGACTCTAAAAAATCGTCTATTTGAGTCAATAAGTACTTATATCCTTTTGCAATAATCTTTATCATGGATTATACCTTTTTAGAGCCCAATTATTTGTTTGGCGACATAATATTGGTTTAATTAGGTATAATCCTTTCTATTTAACTTTAATTTGATATTAAAGTGTTTTAACATAATTTTTTTAAAAAATAGATCTTTTTAACATTCATTATTCCAAAATAAGGGACATTAACTAAAATGGCATAAGCTCAATTCAATATTTTCTTTAATTCTCTCAGACTTTAATTTTTATTTGTTTCTTACCTTGACTCTAACACATTTCATTTCAGGTCTACCGTGAAATATAACTTTATCCCTAAAAATTTGATGCAGTGAAATAAATAAAAAGAGACTTTATTAGACTCAATTCCATAATCCAGTGATTTCACTATTTTCTTTTCAATTGATCATGACTTTCCTCAAATTAGTTTCATCAG
>MDTP02000034.1 GCA_001714685.2 Methanosarcina sp. Ant1
TACTAGTTTTTAAAATCTAATTAATTTGTGAGCTTACTAATACTGAAGATAGGAGAAAGAAGAATGAAAAATGAGAAATCGGAGTTTATAGTCATGGGCTACGTCCTGCAAGCGGTTATGAATGATCTCAAAGGCGCAGGAATCCCTTTCGAATTTGGAGAAAAATCGTTTTCAGAAATTGACTTTTTTCAGGTCTTAATTGTTGATAAAAGTGATATGAGCAGAGTGGATGAACTACTTGCAAAATACAACTAAAGACGACAACTAAAGATGTATATATTGAAGTTTTAAGCTCTCCCAGAGCCTCCTAGTAAATTAAGGATATCTGTATTGCATCATACAAGGTCATAAACTTTACCAGGACGAATTGAATTGCCACAAATAATACCCGCATGCTCCCAGCCCAGCTAGAACTTCCAGCAAAGGGCTTTGCTGCAAAGTCCGCTAACCTAAGTACTCACCGCGAAATGACTTGAGCACATTATTACACTGTACTTAAACATTTTCATAAGCTACTTTATCTGTTTAGTTCAAAAATAAAAATATATTCCTTAAGTTATTTCGTTAAGAACCTTAAGTTAATTCTCGGGATTCTTTATCATATTTATCAGATCATCACAAGATCAAGGTAATTGTCAGTTAAATCATCATGCAAAATTTAACGATATTATAAAGTATTAAAAAGAGCCTAAATAAAATAAACGCTTACAGAACAATAAAAATGCCGTTGTGAAAAATAATCTAATTCATAACGTCGACCTGCCAATTTAGGTTCAAATAATTGTTGACAAACTTAGAAGTATCAAAACTCTTTATCTCGTAATTCTCCGCAAATTCCTTCATTGATAATATGGCCTTGTTGAGCTCACCCGCCATCATTTCGGATGCAGGTAACAGTTTTTCTTCTATATTTTCTGCGCTGATTTTCTCGAAATCGCTGAATTTGATAAGCTTTTTTTCAAGAGCTAAAGAAATTACTGGACAGCTGTAATCTCTTTCGATTATCTCTCTCTTCCATGTGCTGATTGTATTACTCAGCATTGCTACAATATCCGCCGTTTTGAAAAGGACTATCGCTTTTCCAAGCTCAGAAGCATCAAAGTTTTCAGAAGACATCAGGTCAAGTATGGAATGGATTTCGACCATTGTGGAGGCAGCCCTGTTCTGGACAACGTAGGAGAAAGGGTATATAATCTTATTCTTGTTCAAAAGATACGAAAACTCCATTGACTTGGCAACATTACGCATTGCCAGGAAAAACTCACCTCTGAAGTCACAGTATCTTGGAAGCGACATTATGTGAGTTCTAATTAAGTCTGAAATAATACAAAACGTAGTTTTTACATATCTATTGTTACCTAGATTGGGGTTTAATGACGTATAAACTCCGGATGCAATCTTATCCGTATTGTAGAGGATGCTCAGCATTTCATAGCTGAATTTATCTCCTCCATTCTTCTCTATAAGATCTGCATAGTCACATGAATCGTCAACGGCTGCATCTACTAAGCACAGGCTTGTCTTGAGGTCGGCGAGCCTGGAAACCATAGAAGGATCCACGCAAGAAAGGTACAGATATTTGTAATTATTATATAACCATTCGAAAAGAGCTGGTTTTCTAAGAGGACTTGCAACATCCCTGAAATTTAAATAATATTTTTCCCACAAAACTTCATGTTCGTCTATTACCACAGTTATCACCAACTTGGATACTGGGTCGTATCCTTGAGTTACTGATTAAATCTAACAAGTGGGCATATCTGTTTTGTTTGTGCATTCAAAAACCACCCTTTTGTTTGCTGCTTTCACAACTGACCCCCCACGACCCGATCTGATTACACTGCAAACATTATTCATCGTGCAGCTTAATATTAAATGATCTCTAAATCTCAAGCCGAGATCTGATTCTCGATCCCAGATTTTCAGTTAGCTAATCTTATTTTTTACTTCTACTCTCAGAATCCGGGATCAATATCTTGAATCTCGTTCCTATCCCCATTTCAAGCTCTATACCCCCATCAATTTGATCTACAAGAGTGTTTACAAGCTGTAAGCCCAGTGAATTTGTATTTTTAAAGTCAATAGATTCCGGAAAACCGACTCCGTTATCTTCAACAATCAATGTAAAATATTTGCAAGGGCAAGAATTATTTTCTTTACAATCATCAACAATAATACTGTTTAAAATTTTATTTTCATCATTATCTTTTCTGTGAAGTTCTATGTGGATTTTTCCGTTTCTTCCGCCTGGAAATGCATGTTTTAAGGAATTAGAAACCAGCTCATTGACAATGATACCTAAAGGGATTGCGCAGTCCATTTCAAGGAAGAAATCTTCTACATCAAGGAGTAAGCTGATATCAGAATTTCCCACTTTGTATGACTTGAATAAATCATCTGTTAGTTTTTTCAAATATGAAGTAAAGTTAATTGTCTCCGTATCTCTAGAATTATACAATTCCTCGTGGATGATAGACATGGATATGATTCGATTATGGCTTTCTCGAAACACTTCAGCAATTTTCTCACTATCAGGAGTTCCAGACAGTAAGTTATCACACTCTAAGTCTAGGAGGCTGGAAATTACTTGCAGGTTGTTTTTTATTCTGTGGTGGATTTCTTTTTTACGGAGTTTTTCGACTCTATCAAGAGCTTCCATTGCAATTTTTCTCTCGGAAATATCCTGAATAAAGCCCTGATAAAGCCAATTTGCATTATCTTTATTGTATACAACCTGAACAGACTCAAAAACCCAGACCCTATTCCCATCCATGTTCAGAATCCTGTATTCTTGCTCAACTAAATGGTTTGATACAGTGCTCAGTTTTCTTCTATTTTCAAGGAAATCATTCAGACCTTCAGGATCCACGAGCTGATCCAACCGAATTTTTCCTGAACAAAATTCTTCATTTTCGTAGCCAGTAATTTCTTTTACAGCTCCGTGCAGCAACACAACATTAAAGTTGCTGTCCAGCTGGAAGCCAATCCCTCTGAAATTGTGCAAATATCTGAGGAGACTTTCTTCGCTTACCTTGAGTTTTTCCTGGTCATGCTTCTTTTCTGTTACATTTTTAAGCAAGCCGATGGCCCTATATACACAGTTGTTTTCGTCCTTCAGGAAAATCGAGGTCTGGACCACATAAATATAACTCCCATCCTTTCTCTTGAACCTGTATTTTTGCTCAAACTTCTCCCCCGTCTCCATAGATTTCTCCACAGCACCCCATACTCTGTCCAGATCGTGAGGGTGTACTAAATACTTGCAGGCTCCAAGATCGACCTTACTGAATTCCTTTGGAGTATAGCCGGTAAACTCCTCAATAGATCCTGACCACTCAATCTTTCCCGTAATCGCATCACCATCTAAAATCAATTGGCCTGTCTGCTCCGCTATGGAAAAGAACCTTTCCGCAATTTTCTCCAAATTTTCTTTGTAAAAATCCCCTTCCATGATTTGTCCCCTTATAATAATATAAAATCCATTTTATCTCTTCTAAGGCAGCCTAACCATTTTTCATTCGTTTTCAAAAGGGCTCAGCTGTTTTACGGTACACGAGAAATTTAGTCGTGTCCATGAGTTATTGATCAAATCTAAAAAGCGGTCAAATTAGCTGCGCTCCAACAGATTTAGAAATAAGTCCTGTGATAACAATTTTCGTAACTGACCCCCAAGACCGAAAATTTGTTTCTTAATAAACTCGATATTAATTTCCTAGATTGAAAGAGCAATATTTTTCTGTATTCTGTATGATTTATCTCCATTAAAGCGCCTGATTGCACATTTTATCCGTGCGAATTCAGGCAGGAGCTTTCCGGTTAGGATAATAAGCAACAGTTTCAGGTTTCACTTACTTTCCTATTGAAATCTCTCCTTCAATATCCTCAGTAGATTACCTTCAAGCTTCATTATCCTTATTTTTCAAACACTGAGGATGAAATGCTGTAATATTCATTTAGATCCTTCCTGTGACCCCACAAATCTCCTTCGAGAAGCTGGATTCTTTGCATCTAAAAGGATATTTCAATGGACTTTGAGACTTGCTCATAAGATTTAGGTAATAAAACTTCAATTTTCGGACAGATCTCGATCAATCCATAGGTATCCTCATTCGATGGCCTGAAGACCAGGGGAGCGATGCGAGCATTAGGGTTAGGGCAAAGATTTATTCTCTTAAACCAACTGCTCTAACTTTCATGCTTCTTCACTGCAAAGTTTTTTTATTTGTATCTTGATATAATCTCTAAATATATAATATAAATATTTATCTCATAGAACTACTATTTTTTATAGAGTTCTTTGAATTTTTCGGCTTATTGTAGACCCCATAAATCTCTCGGAAAAAGCCTAAAAAGGGATAAAAAGGATTCTCTAGAAATAGATTTCTCTTTTTTTGCCTATATTTTTGTTATTGTTTCTGCTTTTTTTTAATACAGTTTTTTCCAAAAACTGATCAAATTATTCTGATCTTTTATCCTTGAATTTCTCATTTCTCGTATCCTCTTCAAATTGTATGGGAAAAAGTAAATTTCCCATATTTGCTGAAAATTTAAGAATTTAACCAAGTCTG
>MDTP02000035.1 GCA_001714685.2 Methanosarcina sp. Ant1
TTTTTCACGAAAATATAGAATTAAGTGCTTTTATTTGGAATTTAAAGCATTTTAAATGATTTTGGCATAAGCTCAACTATAACTTTCGATACCCTTTAATGTCTATTTCTAGAGTATTTTTGTTTTTTAATAAATAGATCATATATATTTTCCCTTTTTAGTCCCCATATTTATCATAACCTGATAAAAAAGAAACACTTATCTATTAATTGTAATTCTTAACTATGATAAGTATTTTGTTAATTATATACATATTTATTATATGTGCACTGTGGTTCCGATTCATGAAAGGATCAGGGTTTAAAGGAGGCTGGAAAGGGATTTTGATTTCACTGAAAAGATTGGTTCAGTTTGAAATATTGGCAAAAAGAGGGTCAAACTCATTCATTCAATGGGTTTCAGCCCAGCAAATAATATCACAAAATAGATTTTTCTCAATTATTTTTCTTTGGTCTTCGGTAAAGAGTTTAATCAGGAATTTCCCTCATTTATGAAGTCACATGATGAAAATAAGCTGACGAATGTAAACCTAATTATCACGAAGCATAACACGCTGAGGGTAAATTTTCAAAGAATACAGGAAGTAGTGGGATAGCAAATTTACCGTTTGATATTGACGAAGGATTTGCGAGTCTATATGTCGAGCGTAACGGCACAGTAGACTACTAGAAGCGTGTTTTTGTGAGTGAGCATGGAGGTAGGTGTATGATCTATAGTTTGAAGCGAAGTATATTGTTGATAATTCTAACCGTAACTGTACTGATTATGTCAACAGGGGCGGTTTCAGCAGGTGATCTTGCTGGAAAGAAAATCTGTATAGATCCTGGACATGGCTCAAATACTGGATCTGTATGGCCGCCACATAGTGGTAGTGAGCTGCGAGAAGATGATGTAAATCTGGCGGTCGCACTTCAATTAAAAGAACTTCTAACTGCAGAAGGTGCAGTACCTATACTGGCTAGAGTAACAGCAGAGAGCAATCCATATCACGAAGCACGTTGGCGAACTGCAGACGAAAATAATTGTGATATTTTTATAGCTATTCATTGTAATTCACATTCAAACACTGAAGCCAGTGGAACTGAAGTATACTATTATCCAAGAGAAGGTACAGCTACTGGAGATCTTGCTAAGACTCTGGCAGGGAACGTACACGGAGAGGTCAAATCCCATCTAAACACAGTTGATCGGGGAATTAAATATGCTACTCCTCCTGATTCAACACCGGAAGATCACGGCTCACATTATGTATTAAATCCAACTATAAACGGCTATCATATGACACTAATACCTGCAATTAATGTCGAACTCGCATTCATTAGTAATTCAGAAGATCGTCAAAAGTTGGCCAGCCCAGAATATCAACAGGAAGCGGCTACTGCAATATTACATGGTCTGCAATTATATTATGAAGAAGTACCACAAGAACAACCATCTCCATCTATTCTCGATCAATCCATATCTTCAACTCGTGATGAATCTGGAACTGAAGTACTAACATTTGTCTATAGTATCAACAATCCAAGCACCGAAAATATCGAAAATGTTAGACTGGGTGCTCAAATTAGAACCAATGATCCCCAAGGACAATGGATTGATGATCCAGCTAATGACCAAATTATAACTCTTTTACCTGGTGCAAATGATTATTCAAGGACGTTTAGAGTTCCACAATCTGCAAGCTCAGGATTTTACGATGCAAACTGGGTTATCTTGGACGGTACAACTGGGAATGGGATTGATTCAAAAACTATGACCAAGATTTTTGAAATTGGTCAAAGAGTTTCTATTCTTGATCAATCTGTCTCTTCGACTCGTGATGAGTCTGGAAATGAAGTACTAACATTTGTCTATAGTATCAACAATCCAAGCACCGAGAATATTGAAAATGTTAGATTGGGTGCTCAAATCAGAACCAATGATCCCCAAGGAGAATGGATTGATGATCCTTCTAATGACCAAATTATAACTCTTTTACCTGGTACAAACGATTATTCAAGGACGTTTATAGTCCCACAATCTGCAAGCTTAGGATTTTATGATGCAAGATGGGTAATTTTAGATGATACAACTGGGAATTGGATTGATTCAAAAACTATGACCAGAGTCTTTGAAGAAGTTGCAAGACCACGTATTTTGGATCAATCCATCTCTCCAACTCTTATTGAATCTGAAAATGGAAGATTAACATTTACCTATAATATCAACAACCCAAGCACCGAAAATATCGAAAATGTTAGATTGGGTGCTCAAATCAGAACCAATGATCCCCAAGGTGAGTGGATCGATGATCCTTCTAATGACCAAATTATAACTCTTTTACCTGGTACAAATGATTATTTGAGGACGTTTACGGTCCCACAATCTGCAAGCTCAGGATCTTATGATGCAAGGTGGGTAATCTTGGATGATGCAACTGGGAATTGGATTGATTCAAAAACGACGACCGGAATCTTCGAAGTTATAACAAGAGCTAGTTCATCAGGCGGTCCTGACTATTTAGGCTATACTTTCAAAGATAGTAACGCTGTGGGAGGACCTACATACGACTGGATAGAGATTTCGGAAACCGGAACAATTATATTACCCAGTAGCGATGATTTCTATATAGATGGCATTCCTGTTGGCTTCTTCTTCAATTACTATGGTACTGATTACAGTCAAGTAAGCATAACTAACAATGGGATAACTCTTGCCAGTGGGGGAACAAGCCAGTGGTACAATCAACCTATTGGAAACAGTGGCCCCCATAATTTCATCGCACCATTTTGGGATGATCTCGTTACATGGGGATCGGCTGGCGCTGTATATTATCAGGTAATTGGAGAGGCTCCGAATAGAAAGTTTGTTGTGGAATGGTTTGACAACCAGGGCTTTTCTAGCACACCTTCCGGAATTACCTTTGAGGCCATTCTGTATGAAGGTACGAATGACATTAAATTCCAGTATAAGGATGTTGATTTTGGATCAGGTTATTATAACAATGGAGCATCAGCCACTGTTGGTATTGAGGGTGCCGATGGCAGGGGTTTGCAGTATTCGTATGATGAGCCTGTGATTAACCCAAACATGGCAATCTTGTTTAAATTCCCGGCCTTTAGCGGGACGAATATGTACATCTCAAAGAATGCGCCTGTAAGTAAAGACCATGGAAGTCTGATGACTTACACATTGTATTACAATAATTTTGGAAGCACTGAAGCTTCAAATGTCGTAGTGCAAGATACTCTCCCTTCGAATGTTGAATTCGATGCTGCATCTGACGGTGGGACATATGATCCTGCAACAAGAAAAGTAACATGGGACGTCGGTTCAGTTGCACCGTTAGCCCGTGGGTCAAGAACAGTTTCAGTCAGAATTCTTGATAGTGTGCCTGTTGGCACTGTTGTTCAGAATACTGCTTCAATCAGTACAACTACTCTCGAAACAAGATATGACGACAATAGTGCAAGCGCTTCAACTACAGTAACAGGTTCGAGTCTCCCTCCAGATGTGGGTGTAGAACCAAATAATGGCGGTAGTGGAACAACTTCAGTTTATTGGCAAAATTCAATAACGTATTCATATGACAGTTGTGATACGGCAACGGGTGTGGATATAAATATTCACATTAATGATGGTGGTCCTGATATAACTGGCAGTATGACTGGTGGGCCTTCTCATTGGACTTATACCGCTGCACCATTTTATCCAAGGCATGGCGAGGCTACTATAACATATACAGTGCATGGCTGTACCCAATCAACTGTAAGTTTTAATATTTACATTGATCCGGCGGGATACATTTATGATGTTGATACAGAGGAACGCATAGCTGGCGCATCTGTTTGGCTGCAGCGTCCTGATGGTACTGGAGAATGGGAAAATGTTCCCACAGGCGAAAACCCACCCGTTGCTCAACCCGATGAAAACCCGCTGGTTACTGATCAATATGGTATGTATCAGTGGGATACCCTTGCAGGTTCTTATCGTGTACATGTAGTAGCTACAGGATACATGCCTGCCGATAGTATTATGGTAAATGTATATGCGGGACATCCAGTTACCGACCTGCATGTCGGTCTGCAACATATCAATGTCCCACCGGTTGCGGACGCAGGCGGGCCTTATGAAGGAACTGCAGGCGTTGCATTGAGATTTAACGGCAGCGAGTCATATGATCCGGATGCAAATTGGAGAGATTCCATTATTTCCTATGATTGGGACTTAAACGGAGATGGAGTCTACGGTGACGCTACAGGAGCAACTATAGATCACACATGGGATCAAGCATATTCAGGTCAGATTAGTCTCCAAGTCACTGACACGCATGTAGCAACCAATACCAGCAGCACGTCAATAAATATTAGAGAAGTGGAGCAGGATCTTATACCCCCAACGATTCCATCTGCAGTCCTGTTCCCTGCCAACACGACTGCTGGCTCTAAGATCAACATTACCGTGGATGCCACGGACAATAGTGGAGTATCTGAAGTTAAAGCAGGTAATGTCCCACTGGTTAAGGATAATGATGGCTTCTGGAAAGGAAATATAACTGCTCCTTCGTCGCGTGGAGATTATTCCTTGTTAATAAAAGCAAATGACACCGTTGGCAACGCAGCTGAAACTACAGTACCTTATCATGTCGTTCAGCTTTCCGGTGGTGCTAGTATTGCAGCCTCGCCCAAAACTAGCAGTGTTATAGCGGGAAGTAACGTTTCCCTGGCTATCAAAGTCAAAAATGTCGAAAATATCGATGACACCTTTAAGGTTTGGATTAGCGTCAGCGAACTTCCATTATCCTCTCAGGCAAATCTTACCTGGTTTGACTGGACTGAACAAAATGTAAAGCTAAGGGCTGGAGAGGAAGTCTTAATTCCGATAAAAGTGGACGTTCCAGCCGGAATCGTGACTGGACGTAAGCTTTTCAGGGCAAACGTAAAATCAGGGACCTCTGGAATTAGTGGATTAAATACCGGGTACCTGGTAATATCTTGAAAAATATAATTAAGTGCAAAGAAATGTTGTTCCCATGATGGATTCATGGGACTTTTTAATTTCTTTGTAGTTAAGAGTTTAGAAATGTACATAATTTAAGGAAGAAGATTCCCTGAATTAATTGTCATCTAAATAATTTATAATATGTAAAGATGGTACGAATTCAAGTGAATCGCCAGCAGTCTTGTATAGTTGCCTAACTGAGATTCGAATACTTGCTGGTCAATTTGAATAGCTGAGGTGAAATGAATGGCAAAAATTGGATTTCTATTTGTATGTCTGTTAAGTTTGCTGTTTCTGGTCAATACCTGTGCAGCAGTCGATTTCCACGTCTCCCCTGGAACTAAAGTAGCGCATCCTGGAGAAACTGTAAGTTATGACTTGAGTGCTTCTCTTACTTCTGATGATGACCCGGATTATTATCCTATGACCGAAATATTTTCAATAGATCAGCCAATCCAGTACTGGACTTATTCTTTTAGTAAGAATAGCGTGGAACTTAATGATCTAAGTACCACAAACTCTTCGGTTCTGCAAATTACAGTACCTTCCAATGCAACTTCAGGGACGTATACACACTCGGTGAATGCAACATGTTACGATTCTGAAGGTATCCAAGTTGACGTTCCAACTCAGATCGACGTCCGTGTTGTTAACACGGATGTTCAGATTCCCGAATTCCCTTCAGTTGCATTGCCTGTGGCTGCAGTCCTTGGCATAGTTGCTATTTTTGGACGTAGAAAAACGTAAGCATGTGTTGTAAGTTTTGAAAAAAGAGATATACAAATCTTGGTCGTGTCCGTGAGTCATTGATCAAATCTGAAAAACAAGTATACCTTCCATTTTTTGGAAAATGTAGAAAGCGTCTTGTGTCTACGATTATCAACAACTCACGGACACGACCCAAATCTTATGCTTTAGTATTTTATCGGGAAGTTATTTTTTTCTACCCCTTAATTTTTGCATATGGATAAAGAAGAATCTTTTAATCGTGAACGGATTGATCGGAATCCATTCCTTCAATAAAACGTCAAGCTTTCAATAATGTAAGGTATCCTGCAGATAATCTCTACAGTACGCTTAATCATACCTTCACGACCTCCTCAAGAATCCTTTCCCCAATCCTCGGTTTTAATGAACTTTTCATGACAAGATCCACTTCCACCGAGTATTTCTGAAAGATCCTGTTTGAGCCCGATGAATTCCAAGAGTTCAGGTTCTTTATAGAACTATGCAAGAAGAAACATAAAAAATAAAAACATCTGCTCAAAGTGCCTGGAAGCAGTCGATGAGGCTTATCTCAGGTATCAGAAAGAAGAAATCGATGAAAAAGGACGCATACACGGGCATGAGCACGTTCACGAACATTAATGAGTGAAGCTGCATTTTTGAGGCTTTATTTTTTCTTTTTTTTGACAATTTATGTTTTATTGTTGTAGATCTTGATTTATTTTTTGCATTTTTTTCGATTTATTTTGTTTTAATGATGAATATGCATCCATGAATCCTTTTTTTCCTAAGTATGGCTTTCCAGATTATCTATTCCCTGTCAATAAATGCAAGTGATGCTGTTGGTAACATTGCAGAAACTTCGGTGCCTTATCGCGTTGTCCTGCTTCAAGGCGGCCCTAATATTGCTGTTTCGCCCAGGTCAAGCAGTGCTGTTGCAGGAAATACTATTCCTCTTAGTATCAAAGTCAAAAACATCCAGAACACCGATGATACTTTTAAGGTCGCATAAGTGTCAGTGAACTTCCTGCTTCTTATCAGGCAAATCTTACCTGGTTTAACTGGACTGAGCAAAACGTAAATCTCAGAGCTGGCCAGGAGGTTCTAATTCCGATGAAAGTGAATTTTCCGGCAGAAACTGCTAAAGGAAGTAAGCTTTTCAGGGCGAATGTAAAAGCTGAAATTTCGAATCTTGAGGGGTTTGATACAGGATACTTGACAATAAAATAATGAAGAAAACAGAGACATTTCGCAATAAATATTTAGGTAGTTTTGATCTCACGACTCTTTTGTCGTGAGTCTATTTCCTAATATTTTGGATATCCTCACCTGATGTGAAAGATAGAAAAGAATTCTCAAAGTGCATGGAAGCAGTCGATTAGGCTTATCTCAGGTATCAGAAAGAAGAAATAGAAATCGATGAAGAAGGACACATGCATGGGCACGAGCAGGTTCATGAGCATTAATAAGTGAGGCTGCGTTTTGCGGCTTTATTACTTTATTTTCTTTTTTTGTCGGGTGCTCTCAGTGAGAAGGGCATGTTAGCTGTTTTCACTTCTTTTCTGTCAGTTAGGTTTGTTATAATATTATGAAAGTTATTAAATTAGGAAGATCTTGAAGGTTAATCGGAAAATAATATGATAGTTTAGAAAGAGTGATCAGGTTGATGGCTGAATAATGGCTGAAAAAAAGGCTTATCTGATCCTAAAGAAAGAAAAGGATCTTCTTGAAATTGACATGAATTATATGTTCAAGTTTCTCACTTCCTCTAAATGAATATTTAAACTGGAGACTAGATCACGAAAGATCAACACCTTTCTGTGCGGTCTAATCTCCAGTAAAGCGCCTACTGACATGGCTCATCCTGTGTAAATTCAGGCAGGAGCTTCTTTGGTCATAATATATGCAACCATTTCAGGGTTAAGCTTGCTTTCCCTTGAAACCTTTGTTTCAATATCCTCAGTAGATTTACCTTCAGTTTTCATCATCTTTATTTTTTCGAACACTGAAGACGGAATATTGTAATATTCGTTTAGATCCTTTCTGTGACCCCAGACATCTCCTTCGAGAAGCTGGATTCTCTGCATCCCAAGGAACATCTCAATTGACTTTGAAACCGTGGCCATGTAAGATTTAGGTAACTGAATTACCTCAATTTTCGGGCAGGTTTCAACCAGTCCAAAGATGTCCTTGTTCGACGGCCTGAATGCCAGGTGTACAATGCGTTCATTCGGGTTAAGTGTAAAGATTTCTTCTCTGGAACTAACTACTCGGATTTTCATATTTTTTTCTTTTCCTACTGTAAGTTCTTTTCCGTTTTTTCACTTTTTTACTTCAATAATATAATACGTTATACTCACTATATATATTTACCTCATTCAACTAACATTATTTCAATAGTTTACCGGATTTTCGATTCAATTTTGTCCCAAAAACGATCTTTAATAAGCCAAATAAGGGGTGAAACTTGTTTTTTACAAATTTATTCTATTTTTTCCTTCGAATTTCTCGTTTTCCTCTTATAATTTTTTTCTAAAAACTGATTTAATTATTCTCATTATTTATTCTTGAGCTTTCACAATTTTCAGCTTTAGATCCCACTGAGACTTCCTACTCTCCCAAATAAAGAAAGTTTCTATTTTACTCTTCTAGGTACTTAAACACTCATTAAAAATTATTTCTATAGTTGCGCAAAAGCATTATGGAAATTTGTAGGCCACGAAGAGGCTCTCTATTTTAGCCGATAACTCGTTCATTATTCTGTTAAGGCATACCTTAAGGGATCAGAACTTAAGCTTCGACTCTCTGCCCACTTTCATCCCCAAAAATCAGAATTATGGTTAGCACAGAAAATATTTCACTTTATAAATCTTGTTCTGTTTTAAGAATGATGTTCCAAAGTGTAATTAATTCGTGAGTTCACCACAATTATATTCTTGTAATCAAGTAGCAAATTCTTCAGTACTTTTAAAAGAAGCGAAGAGCGAAAAACTCGGAAGGCATGGAATGCACCCAAGTCTTTTTATTTCTGTGTTTTCCGCTCTTTCCGTGGTTATAGGTTATGGAGTGCATTAGCGTAGTATTTACCCCAAAACTATAAACTCAAATTAAACCTTGATTAATTTACGAATTGTTGATTTTTACTGTGATGACTATAAAAGAAGACCTGAGCGAACAAGAGGAAAAACGATAGACAAATTATCGGTCGTCCACTGATACATGATTGATGTTTTATGACATATCTCCAACAGGCTTTTACTTGCGTTTGTAGCTCACAGAGCAGGCTGGCTTCAGCAGCGCCAAAATTACGGAAAAAGAAAGAGCTTGAGACAGTATTTTTGATTATTTCGAAATAATATCAATCAACTAACTGTGGACTACCAAGCAATGGAATAATGGAGAAAATTAAGCTATGAGCCTGAGAGATAGGCTTGCATTTCTGAGTCTAAAACCAAAACGGTATGATATCCAATAATACATCTCATTATCTAGCTAGCAAGTACTGTGTACATTTTAAAGCAGGATGCCCCGTTCAGATGCAAGCATTTCCAAAACCTGCATCCTTATTTTGATCACTTCATCTTTGTATGTGCCTGATGGATAGTTTTTTACAGTTTTGAACTCTCTCAGAAGCTCGGAATTATTTAATTTCTTCATGCGATTATAATACGATGTACGATAAGTATTGTGATCTATATCTGATTTTTTTGTTGTAACATCCATCACCTTATTTGATATTAGATGC
The DNA here is from genome assembly GCA_001714685.2 of Methanosarcina sp. Ant1. GTDB lineage: Archaea > Halobacteriota > Methanosarcinia > Methanosarcinales > Methanosarcinaceae > Methanosarcina. Next base: position 9,452 of record MDTP02000035.1, read on the forward strand.
AATTACTAATATACCTATTTCGAATCACAGGGTCGTCCACTAATACATGACTGATGTTTTCATGACATAATCTCCAACGCGGCTTTCGCCTGCGTTTCTATGCTCATGCAGCAAGCTGGCTTCAGCAGCGCTAAAAATATGGGAAAAGAAAGAGCTGGAAACTGTATTTCGATTATTTTGGGATTACGTCAATCACCTAACGGTGGGCTACCAAATTATCCAGGCTGCCTGAAAGATTGGCTGAAAAAAGGTTTATTTGATCCTAATGAAAGAAAAGGATCTTCTTAAAAAATTAACCTGAATTATAAATTCAAGTCTTCCCACTTCCTCAAAATAGGAGATTTAAACTGGAAATCAGATCACAAAAGATTCAACACCTTTCTCTGCGGTCTAATCTCCATTAAAGCGCCTACTGACATATCTTATCCTGCTCGAATTCAGGCAGGAGCTTCTTTGGTCAGGATATAAGCGACCATCTCAGGGTTAAGCTTGCTCTCCTTTGATACTTTTGTTTCGATATCCTCAGTGGATTTGCCTTCAGTTTTCATTATTTTTATTTTTTCCATCACCGAGGACGGAATGCTGTAATATTCGTTTATATCCTTTCTGTGACCCCAGACATCTCCTTCGAGAAGCTGGATTCTCTGCATCCCAAGGAACATCTCAATGGACTTTGAAACCGTGGCCATGTAAGATTTAGGTAACTGAATTACTTCGACCCTTGGGCAGGTTTCAACCAGTCCAAATATGTCCTTGTTAGATGGTCTGAAGGTCATGTGTACAATGCGTTCATTAGGATTCAATGTGAAGATTTCTTCTCTGGAACTAACTATTCGGATTTTCATTTTTTTTCTTGTCCTAATTTAAACTTTTTTATGTTTAAACTCTATTACGTTTTTACCTTAGTATATACTACGTTATACTTAATATAAATATTTATCTCATTGAACTAATATTATTTTGGTAGTATTCTGAATTTTGTTGACTTAAATATGACCTATATACTAACTTTAAAATCTAAAAAAATAGAAACCTGCTTTTGACAAATTATTTTATCAATTTTCTCTTCGATTTTGCCATCTTACCTATTTGAATTTTTTTCTAAAAACTGATTAATTATATTATTATTTCTTAAGCTGGAGCTCTCATACCTCTTATCTCCCATACCTTTCAGCTTGGATTACTCTGAAACTTCCCACTCTCTCATTCCAAGTAAAGGAAGTTTTCTCTCTATTGTTTAAAGGCCTTTATTTACTATTGGAAGCTTCTTATGCTCGGCACGAAACATTATAAAAACTAGTACCATGACAACTTAGTTGTGAGTCATTTATATACTTTGAGTTCTTTTTATATCTCATGTTAAATATTAATCTTACAAATTATGAAG
>MDTP02000036.1 GCA_001714685.2 Methanosarcina sp. Ant1
AGCTATGACAAAAGCACCATTAGGTGGAGCTGGAACAGGAGCTAATCCTACTGATCGTGGCAAAAAAGATACAAAAAGGAGTATTTTAACTGATGGTAAAGTTATACCACTTTCAGTAACCGTTGATGGAGCCAATCGTCACGATAAAAAACTAGTAAAATGGACTCTTGATGCCATAATTTTTGAAAGATTTTCACGTAACGATTGATTATTAAAAATAAATATATATATTTTACCAACTATAATAATTATTGGAGATATAAAATGATATTTGAAAAAGGATATACGTTTACAAAAGTAAATACATCACATGGCCGAGATATGTACATATCCAGATTTGGAGAAGTTGTAAGCGTTGTGCCATACAGCCCACAGGCTGATATTTCTACCTTGATCCAGCAAATAGAGTCAATAGATTATTAAGGATCTGTAATATGAAGTTAGCAGGACTTGTACCAAGGCTTTTTTTAATTCCCTGGTCCTTTCTGATTCCGTAAATTGGTTTAATTCCTTCACCTTTTCTTTCTCGAAACAATGTTCAGAAGAATTTCTTCTTTAAGTTTTATAGTAGAGTAATTCGTAGTTAAATTGTAAAATAAATCTCCATGTTTGGATCTGCAGGGAGCTTGCGGCTAGCTTCCTGCAATTCGAAATCTTCTTTTTCTAATGGATGTTTCCTGACAACATGCCTGCAATACATTACCAGAATCTCCACCAGGGCTTTTTCGCTCCTGGCGCTTTTTGATAATTATGAAAAATACAGAGAGTTGTATATATTTTAAATTTATAAAAAAACTTATAACTGTGTATAGAGTATAATATTTTGTCTAGTTCTCAGGGGAGCAAACTAGACTGTTCATAAATGGCAAGGGTTTGTCGCCTGTCCCTTGCCTATTCATCTCCAAAAAATCCACCGTCTCTTTTTAGCTCCCGGTGATTCAATTGCTTTTCGATTGAGCATGTTTGCCAGCAAGTGTGTGGGGTGGGGGGAGGTTTTACGAGCGTGTATTGTACCCATATACAAATTGTTACCCTTTTATCCCTTCATCTCGATGTTATTGTACCAATCCCTTTGTGATTCCTCATCCAGAATACACCCCTCTAAAATCGTCTCTAATTGACCCGATATAACCCGGCATTTTGTGACTTTTACGATTTTTTAAACTCGGGGATGTAGCCGAGTCTGGGGGGTCAGGCGAAGGAATTGAGCGACTTTTTATTGCCTGAAAGGACCAAGGTATTGTACAAGAATCCAATAACAATATTTATTATTATATTGTACCAATTATATAACATAAGGGGGAAAAAAGTGATTAAAATGGAATCAAAGAAAACAAATAATTTAGATAAAGAAAAAATAACAATAGGTATAGCCGAGATAGACGAGAAGATATCTAAAATAATTAGAATTATTATGCATGACGTTTGTGTTTTTCATTCTCCTGTTGATAATGAGGAAATAGAGGAATTAGAAACGTGGAATAGGTATATAAGAGCTCTAAAGGAAGCTAGGTCTAATTTACAGGAAGCATGTAAAAATGAAAAAGATTGAGTTTGTTTATAATATCATGGGCTTATAGTCATTTTTCGTGTATCTCTACATACCTAGTAAAATGATAAAGTAAAAGCGGCTTATGGGATAGGTAGACGATCTTTTCTCATCCTTATTAAATCACTAATTAGCGGGTTTGTACTATTCTTAATAATTAACTCAGCTGTGTGCTTCTAATGCGTTTTAGTGTCAATTATTAAGTTATTTTCTCATTTGGCTTTTCTATTAGTTCGCCAGTGGCCTTCTCACAATCAATCCAAAACCCACAGGAAGCCAAAGCCTGAATAATTTTATGCTCTGTTTTTTTAATTCTTGTCTTTTCTGCTGAATCTGGACCCGTGAGGAAATTTTTCCGGATTTTCTTCGAAATGGAAAATCCCTTGGGTCATATGGCAAACCTGGCCCTTCTTTCTTATATGAACCTCCAAATTAATTGAACCATCCCATTTTCCAAAGCTGCTCCCATGCCAGTGGCGCATAAACAGGATTTCAGGCTTTCCAGACGCACTTTTTTGCCTTCTTCATCTTCCCCAGACATAACTTCAATCTCCTTGTATGTTTCCCAGATACCATGGACATTGCAGCGTTCCAGAGCATGCAGATTTTTAAGCACTGATTTTTCTCCACAGTTCCCACATATACCCACATATATTTACTCTGCACACTCTGCATGTCTCGATTTCCTTAGAGGCTGTCTTAAAATTTAGATCATTTTTACAATTGTATAATCAAATTCATTTGTCATCGGTTAACGAATTTTATGCACAACTTCGAATACCACGTGTAGTGATTTTCCGACTTGAATGTTGAGATTTTAGCATAAAAAATAACACTTTCATGCATTTTATCTCTTAACCGAATACAAATGAATCATACTTATAATAAGTTCGTACAAAAAAGAGATCTGAGTAACTACTTTATGAAAGAGATCTGAGTAACTACTTAATATATCTAGCTATTTATTTGATTTACTAATTTATTGCTTTGAAATGAGTACTCAAAAGGCTTATCCGCTTGATTTGGCCTAGATTTGTTTCTTGTCCTGAAAGATTGGAAGCTGAAAAATAAGAAAACAAGAAGAAGGTGACCCTGGAATGCATAAAACACTGAATCTGGAAGAATTAATTGCCACAAAGCAGCGTGAAAGAGAACAAAACGAAGCAGGTGGCAATCTGGAAATCGAAGAGCTGTACGACCTGATAATGCCTCCTGGAACAGTTGTATCTATCATCTACGATATAGTTGAAGAATTTGGCCTCGAACCTGTGACCAGAAAGATTCTTGTGGGTGTTGCAAACAGCGAAGAACGGGAACTTCTGGTTCTGCGTGGCCCTCTTGAGAAGGTTCAGGCTGCTGAAAAGTTCCTCTATGAAGAAATGAAGGCCTGGATAGAAAGCAAGTAATCCTGTTAAATCAGTGCCAATAACCGGATAGAGCAGGAAATGCCTAACTGAAATAACAGCAATAAAATAAGATTCTTACTTCAGAAAGGATTAAAAACAGGCAGGAGAATTCCGATTATTCGGAACTGATGCCTGTAATGCTTTCTGTTGAGAAGTCAAAAACAGTTACTCTACCTGTTTTGTCGTAGATATCGAGTTTTGAGCCCTTTTCGATTTTCCCAATAACTACAGCCGTAAGTCCTGCCTCTTCAAAGACATTTACACATTCTTCTGCTTTTTCGGGGTCTGCGGTAAACACGTAGCCTGTTCCAGGATGCACTTTAAGCCATTGTTCAAAGTCTACATTCTCAGGTATAGGGACTTTTTCGAGGTCTACGGAGGCGCCAACACCGCTCGTTTCACAGAGCATTCCAAGTGTCCCTATAAGTCCAGGATTGCTTATATCTTTGCCTGCTGTTGCAAGTTTTCTCTTCCCTATCTCCTGAGTAACAAGATAGGTTTCCCTGACCGTTGCCGGTTCTTTGAAAGATGTCGTGTCCCAGCTGTAAGGGGAATTTGGCCCTATTTTTCCGTCCATATCGTAGGCTGCAATCACCAGGTCTCCGGGATTCGCTGTATCGCTCCGGATTACGCAGTCCCTCTTGACAATTCCTATAATCGCAACTGAAAGGGAATTATACTGGGTATCAGGATGGACATGCCCTCCTACAACCGGAACTCCGAATTTCCTGACCCCTTCAGCCAGGCCTTCCATGAGCTCTCTGCAAGCTTGAGGAGAGTTTGAAGAGGCTATATCTACCATAGCAAGGGGCTTCCCACCCATTGCTGCTATATCGTTTATGTTAACTACCACAGCTCCGTAGCCTGCCCACCAGGGACTGGCATCAAGCAACCTTCCCCAGATTCCATCGGCTGCAAAGAGGATGACATCATCTCCCCCTATATCTATCACTGCCGCATCGTCTCCAAAATCAACAATTGCGTTCCCGTATTCCGGACGGACAGCTTCGAAGATTGAAACGATATCCTCAATCTGCTTTTTCCGGGTAACTCCTTCGAAGTTTTTTATCCTTTCTGCAAGCTCTTCCAGGTTCAATGTCAGGCTCCCTTTTGTTTTTTTAAGTGATATAAATGGTATGAGTAATAAGCTATCGATAAACAACCTATCGATAAACAACCTATCGATAAACAACCTATCGATAAACTCACAATGAGTTACTGATAGCTTTTTACAGATCAATATAAAGATAGGGGTTAATGGTGATCAGTGACAAGTTAATAAAAATCAGCACCAAATTATAAACATGCCCTCTAAACACAGCTTTTCCTTTATCTCTTGCTGCAAGATGTCTGAGCTATTATAATCAGTATCTATTCAGGTTATCCTTTATCTCTTTTTTTCTTTGTTCTGAAGAAAAGAAGCGACAGCTTTTTATTAAATAATTCTATCTTTTGTGTCAACCTAATATAATTTTGAATAGATAAATGTCTTTACTCAGTACTTCACCAACTGGATCGAGAAATCATTTAGCTTCATTCCGATTTCAAAATACTTTCGGTTAAATGTTTGAAATCGTAATGAGGATAGATGATTTTCTGATCCAGTTGGTGAAGTACTGTTACTGATAAAATAAGGAGTGAAAAACATGGTAGCAAAAATTGATGCAGACTCCTGCACCCGACTTTCCGCAGATCTCTCCTCAAAAGTAGTATTTTTCACAATTTTTTCCCATCAACCTTATTATTTTGTCCTTA
>MDTP02000037.1 GCA_001714685.2 Methanosarcina sp. Ant1
AATTTTTTAGCTAAATAAGCAATTATAGACCATTTTTTAGCTTCTAAAGCATTTTTGTCAATTTTGGCAAAACCTCAGCTAAGAGACTTTTCCGTTAGTCGAATATAGATCAAAAGAGTGCCAGAACTAACCTATCCGTAAGTATCAAAGCTATAATGGTTGAATCAGTTATCGTTTAAACCCTTTTTAATGGACCTTCCTCGCGAATAATACGAAACCACAAAGAGAACATTAATAACTTTCTTCTCATAACTTTCATTCATCAATAATTTTTTCCAGAGGAATCAACAATGCCAATTACCGACAGTACATGAAACAAATGATAACAAAAACCAAAGACTACACTATCGTTATCCTGAAGGCTGCACAAAAAAGAAACGAGCCCGAAGCTGAAAAAATAATATGGGAGCACGGCAGAAGGAACTTTTCCCTGAGAGAGGAAGGAAAACTGTCAATTGTCTGCCCTGTTAATGATGGGACTGAATTGAAAGGAATAGGAATTTTCAGCACGAGCGAAGAGGAAACTAAAAGAATAATGGATGAGGACCCTGCTGTGAAAGCTGGAATCTTTACCTATGAAATCCATCCCTGCAGGAGCTTCCCTGGGGATATGCTGCCTGAAAAATAAAAAATATTCAAAAAGGCACTCATTCAGCCTTATTTTTCATTTTCTTAAGGCTATAAAAAAGGATATAAGTTTCAATCCTTGTGTTGCTGGAAGCTACTTCTCATTCGATTGAGAGAAACATCTGGAGAATTACAGCAGCAGCAAAAAGAGGGACGCTGGCACTGTAGCATATTTTCCGCTGAGATCAAATTTGTTTTTTGAAATAAGGATCCCTCTCTCAAAAGCGGTCAGTCCCCGGTAATCGCTGCTATTGATCCGGTTCTGGTATTTCAGCTCGATTCCGAGAAGTTTGTTTCCATCTTCTTTCAGGACGAAATCAACTTCTTTTTTTCCGCCGCTTGTTTTCAGATAAAAGATGTGGTCGTGGGGAGAGAATATATCGCTTGGATGTTTTTCGTACATGAAACGCACGAGGTGGGAATGAATTACGGATTCTGCGAGTTTGCTTCTGGTTTCGGGGCTGTTCAGGTAGAGGTTTGAGGATTCGAAGTAGTCTGTCAGGCCTGAAGCCCAGGTGCAAAGAGCATGGAAGATGAAGGGGTCCTGGAAGTAGATTTTTTTCTCTTTTTTTAAACTCGCAGTTTTCTTCGGGAGGTCAAGGGGATAGAGGATGTTCAGGACAAAGGAATCTTCAAGGGCAGTGACGTATTTTTGCACAGTTACATGAGCCCCTATGTCTGTTTCGTCGGTGATGCCCCGCCAGCTTACCGGGGTTGTGAGCTTGCCGAATATGCTTCTGAGGGCCTGTTTTACAGGCATTTCTGGAATGTTCCAGCGTGCCAGGTCCCCTATGAGGGACTGGATATAGATTTCGTAAATACTGTTGTCGATTTTGTTTTTTGAGAAAAATTCGTTGATGGGCCTCGGGATCCCCCCGGTGATAAGATACTGGTCAAAGAGCCTGTCGAGTTCGGGCTGGTAGAGGAGAAGCATGCTCATGAGGGGGTCAGTTCTGCCTTCAAACAGGTTTGAAAGGATCTCCTGCCTTTTTGGACCTTCAATGAGCCCGTTTGCTCCCATAAACTGCTTCAGGTCGGGATTCAGGGTTTCTACGTATTCGGAGAACTTCATTGGAAAAAAGATCTTGTCCAGGGTCCCCTCCCCTTCCCCCCTCCTCCCAGGAAGCCTCTCAATACTGCCTTTTATGTCTATTGAGTGCGAGCCGGTCAGGACTACAGTTGCATTTTTAAGGGCACCGGTATCAACAAGGTACTTTAGCCCCTTTTCCCAGTCCCTGACCGAAGAAATCTCATCCAGGAAAATGTATTTCCTCTCCAGCCTGAAAGCCGAAGCCCAGTTAAGGTAGAGGTTCATGACCTCAAATAGCTCTTTTTCATCAGCCACGAGGTCGCAGGTAAAGTAAAAAATGCTCTGGGAATGCTCTATTTTTGAAAGCAGCTCCCGGATTATGAGCTTAACCAATGTGGTCTTTCCAACCTGTCTCGGCCCCGTGAGCGTATAGATCCTGTCCCTGTCAAACTCCAGCTCCGAAAGAAGCCTCGGGCTCCACTTCAACAGCGAATCATCCAGCTTTTTCAGTTTGTCATCATCCCGGATAGCAGCAGGGTTCTTCCACCAGGGGTTCTGGGCAGAGAGATGAGTCAAATCCATATGAGATATTCTATGTCCCCTGGGGGTTATATAACTTGGTTAAATGCTTAACCACCTGTATATAAATTACTGGTTAGATGCTTAACCACACATGAATGCGGATACTTCAAAACTGCTTTCTAGAGCTTAAAAGTAAGCCCGCCCTTTCAGGAAAAAAAATTTGGCTTACTGCCAGTACAATTCTTCATTAATATATTTCTCCCGCCTCCCGCTAGGGGAAGGAGTTTCCTGCAATCTGTCTTTCCGGACCTTTTTCTAAAATAACATGCCCGGACTCCTTTTCTAGAGAAATAGGATTGAATTAGAACAAGGAAAGCACGGAAAACACGGAAGAAAGGATGCGGGGCACAGTTATTCAGTCCAGAATTGCAGCCTGGAAAATATAGGAACTGGCAATTTGGCAGCTTTGTTTCAATCCTTGTTTTTGTGGCATCTACTTCTCGACTTCTTCATCTTAAATATTATCAAAGGACAATAAACAGTTTCAATCCTTGTTTTCGTGGAACCTACTTCTCGATGAATTACGAAGGAATGGTTAAAAAATAACTCCAAGTTTTCACTTTGTGAATGGCTCTATAATTCCATTTCCCCAAATAAACATAAAGGCAATGTTGGTACATAAATACTTGAAATTCTAGTTTCATCATTCCTAAATGTACAAGCAAAAATAGGAATCAGGTTTTAATCCTTGTTTTCGTGGAACCTACTACTCGATGGGTCTTTTTCCCTTATTTTCGGTTCTTCGCATTTTTGTGTGGGTTGAAAATAATTCTTTAGTTGAGAAGTGACTAAACCAAAGAGAAATTATCGATTTTGAATGTGATTTACAACACGAAATGTTTTCAAATATTATAGATGTTGTATCACATTTAGAAAGCGACTCTATATTACCACTCAAAATAGCGAAGAGCCTTATTTTCAGCTAATTCTTAGTAATTTCGAACCTGATAATCAGAATCAAGCAACTTATTTTTGTTTTAAATATCTAATATTCGAAAGTTATATGTTTTAGTTTTAGTTAACAAAATTAGCTGGTCGACAAATAGCGATAGTGTATAAGGAAGGATACCATAATAACTTTTGTACTTTCGCTTATCCGATAACTAAATTATTTTTTTGGCAATATATATAAAGGACTCAGTATCAAAATCCAGTGATTTTTGCATTTCTTGATTAAAAATCTGAATTCTTAAGAAGAATTCAATCTCTAATCAAAATTAACATTCGATACCTAAAGACTTCAACAAAGAAGTATAATCACAAGGATTGTAACCAATTACAAAATCTAGTGATTTTTAATTTTATGTTCATCACTGGATTTTGGCACTGAGTCATATAAAGTACATTTTTAAAAAAATCATTTAGAGAGTAGCTCACATTTCGACCCCCTCCCAAAAAACACAACTTAATTTTTTTATTCATATAGTTTATTGCTAATTTCACTCTAATTTTTATATTAATTATTTAGTTTTTGATAAATATAGCTAAACTTTTCTATATTTTCATTGATTTTCACAAATTTTGACTAGGCTTTTTTGAACATTGTGAGATTCAAACCAAAATAATTGATTTTTTTGAGCATGTGTTCATAAAAGATTCAATAAGTTTATTCAGTTGTTGAATAAATCACCATATTTTTGAAAGGGGGGTCGAAATGTGAGAGTAGGGTAGGTGGATACATCATAAATTTTAGCCAAATGTTTGAAGTGTCGCTTCATTACGAATTCCGAATTTGTGGCCCAGAAGAAAAAGTGAGATTTCTTTAGAAATACTTCAAAAAATTAATTCAGAATGTTCGTTATTGGTATCGTTTTTCTGTAAATTAAAGGGTCAAAATGAAAAAAGCGTGATTCCAGAGGAAAACGAGAGCAAACTTCCAGAATTCGGTTTTTGGCCAAAAAGCATAAAATACAACTCATAATGGTTCAGTTACTGTTTTTTCTTCCCATAGAAGTTGAATCAGTATACCTATAAAAAATGAAAAACTAGCATAAACCAATATTGATCTCCAATGAAGCGTCGAGGGATCTAATAATTTTATTGAAATGTATGTGTATATAAAAAGATATGAAAAGAAAGTTGACCAACCGAAACCCCATACTAATATTGGAAAGATCCTACTGATAATTTTTGAATTAAAATAGTTCATTGGCAATGATCCGCGAATGATTTTGCTACACTCGAAAAAGAAATAAAAAAAAGATGACAGAAATGTGAAAACTAAAAAATAATAAGAATAGTTACTATTTAATATACCACTACCAAACTTCATGAGATCTCCAGAAGAAGCAATCAATATAATCCCAACAAGACTGGCACTCAACATCCTCGGGAGAAACAACTTAAATAAATTTAAACTTATAATATCTCGATGCTTAAAACAAAGCTCCCAGGCTCCTATCCAATTATATCTTTTGAGGAGGAAATCGATGCATTCCGTCAGATAGTATTTTTTAGCTCCGGTGCTTAAGTAGTTAAAAACCACGTCTCCATTAATAATTTTCATTAGATCTTCTTCGCGACTTATGTCTATGCACTCTGCACTTAAAATTGAAAACACATAGTCACATTTTTCACTGAGACAACATTTTAGCCAGTAGTGTTGCCAGAGTGCTTTATTGTGTTCTTCCAACCCAATTTTCCCGATTTGGATATTTAGTGCTAATGTTTGAACAGCAATAGCTTCTTCAGGAAATTTTACCGCTTCAGTAGGAATTTTAGCAGGAGCTACATTTATTTTTTCAGTTCCAACATAGTTATTGAATTTTGTTAGAGTACCTATTTGTTCAAAACTGTTGCGCAAAGAGATTAATTTTTTATCCATGTTAATCGAACCGCTCTGGGGGGAGATGAATTAAGATCTCTTTCCCAGTCTTCACATCAGAATATCCAGCTTTAAACTCACTAATTCCTGGTACTGGTGAATTAGGATCAAAGGACATGACTGTTATTTTTTCATAGTTAGTTTCTTCATACAAATAAAAAATTTTTGCACATGCATTTATATATGCAAATGCACCTAATAAGATACCCACCCCTTTATATCCACCTGTCAAATTGAAAATATATTCCTCGTTTTCATTTTCCTCAAATTTAGTTATGGATTTTTGCCATATCTCAAGTAGTGCAGATCCAAATCTTTCAGCATCTGAAGGGTCAAGACCAATTATCGGCCATTTTTCAATCTCAATTCCTGGTAATAAATTATTTTCTTTAAGAACATTATATATCACATTTGCACAAAATGAACCTTCTTTGTTATCTGAATGAAGAAGGATGACTTTATCACCATTCCCCAGAGATCCTTTTTGACTGTTATCATAGTAAATCTTTATAGCTTTTAGTGACGCCAGCTCAGCAGGAAGATCTTTCATATATGCTAGATTTTCCCATGAAAAAGGTTCGAATTCTTTGGAGAGATCACAATCCTTCTCCAACGCTTCTTTTAGTTTACTATTGCAAGTTGATTCATAATCCATTCTTTCTTTTTCACTTCCCAGACCTAAAAAAGAATTATCGCAAAGTCCTCCATATCTCCAGCAACATGATTTGAAAAGACTTGTTCCGCAGGTTGTAATTATTGTTCTTGGCATTTAACACACCCTCTGTTCAAAATAACCATAGCTAGAATCTGTTTTTGCACCGATTCCAAAAGTTTTCAGTGCATTTGTAATAAGTCCCCTTACCAGATCCAGATCTTCTTGTACATTTTCTTTGCCGTATCCGACTAAAGGAGCAATTGCAAACTCGAATTCTATCCCTTTTTTCACAGCAATAAAGTGTACTGGGACTGGATTTTGGTCGTCTCTTGGAAATTTATTTTTTTGGTAGTAGTCCTGATAATGTGGAGTAAAGACATCCAGTTCAAAGAAATCAGATAGTGAGTCTCTATTAACGTTTTTAGGCCATGCATCAGCAAATAATATATTTCCCCTTTGAGATTCTTTTTCTGCAGGTGAATTTCCAAAAATTCTCTTCTTAAATCCTTCATCGATAATTTCAAACTCATCGCAATAATGTCTTGTAACTCCCTTTATTGCAGAGCCTGAAATTATGGGAAATCCATAATATGGATGAATTAAAATAGAATTTTTGAGAATTGATTCTCCCCCATGATTAACTATAACTCTGGTTTTGGTATTAAGGGAAAATGACATTATTCCAGGCAGAGAGTTCTTTCGATTTTTTAAATAAGAGTAACTAGTAACTTCCAGCGGGATTTTATATTTTATTAATCTCTCAAGGTGCTGAACTTTACAATTATCCTTTCTATTTGGAGAGTAAGTTGGAGTGTCATCCTGAGTTATTCCCCATAAAAAATATTTGTCAAAAATCAGAGCTGGATTTACTTTTTCGGAATTAGAGATTCCTTTCACACACTTGATATTTTTAACCCATTTTGAATCCGAGAGAACCATTTTTAGTCCCCACTCTGCAGCATTGCATCTGAAAACCTTTTGAGCCAAAGAATAAGAGCCTTTGATTCCTGGGACTTTTGTATTATCTCATCATCCGTACATTCAAGAAGAGATAGATAAAGTTTCAATGGACTTAATTTCTCATTATTACCCATAATCCACTTCAAGATATGTCCCGCAAGAAATTCATAGTGAGTGTAACTTTTCTGACCTTCATCTCTCCCATTTTCTTTTGTTTTGCTAATGTAAAAGGAAAGAGTTTGTATTAGTCCTGATTTTTGGATTAGAGCACCAGAAGAACGAACTGCACTGTGGTATTTTTTTTCACGTTCATCTCCTTCTCTTTTGATGTATTCAATACATCCATATGCATACTCAGCTCGCTCATGATCCAGATTTTTGCCAACTATCATTCTATTCCCTCCTGACTTTTTTCGCCCGCAATACCATTTACAGAAAGGTTTGATAGTGAAAGCCTGGTAATCCCCTTTCCTGTAGTTTCGTCTCCTCCTATCTGGATTACTGTAGGTAAATATTTAACAAAATTGTTCTTAACTTCAGTTGCACTTAATGCACAGTCTTTTTTTCTGGATCTTTCAAAAATCAGAGTACTATACATAATAGTTTCAGAGGGGAGGTACTCTGTATAACGAAGTGAACCGTCTACAGTAGTTCCACTATCTCCAATTCTAATATTTGGAACTATCTCAGTAGCGTTAGTAACAAAATATCTGAATATATCGTCGTCCACCAAGACGAATTTTTTCTCAAATTCACTCTTCAAGAAACTATCTTTACCATATACTTTTTCTCCAATCACCTTTGCAATGATCTCAATTTCCTGTGAATCCTCACAAGTAATCGGAAATTCCTCCAGGAATATTTGAGTAGTTTTTGGCATGTATAACTCTTTTTTCCCAGAAGGGCTTACCATGGCCTTGTTTAGACCTGAGTGAACTTTTTTTAAAGGATTGGTAAGTTTTGAAGATAATGATTCCATGTCCATCAGACAAAGCCTTTCATAAAATCGCCAAAGTACATGTGGACTTGTTATCCAAGCAAAGCATCCCCTGACAGATCTTACGGGAAAAGCTAGAATCTGCCCGTCTCCAAAAGAAATTGCTCCAGAATGTTTCTCTCCATTTCCAGGAGATGGACCAAAAAGCATATCAAAATCTATGGAGCCTCTTTCTTCATATGAATCTCTAAGGACCCCTTTTATGGATGATGCTTGTATTATAGGAAATTGCGTTGTTCTTTCGCGTAAGATTGGATTATCTACGATTCCAAGACCTTCCCCAGAGCCATTATGAAGAGGGGTAACAACGTTTACAAACATAATGTCGTATTCATGAAGCTTGTTCTCTTGTGTCATATTACCAACAACCTATTAAAGATATACCGAAGCCAGCACTGCAGTATTCGTCAGACAAACTAGCTCCAAAATTATATTTCTCAAAAAATTTTGTGAATTTTTCTTTGTTCCAGGAATTTGCTTCAAAAAAATAAACGCTACCAGCACGAACTGCTTTTTTTATGGGTCTCGGTTGTCCTCCAAAGTCATTTTTGTTAGCCTTCCACCCGCTAATATACAGTGGTTTGTTGACAGCCGCTCCAACAAGTACAGCATCACTAAATTCTGCTGGTAGTTCTAGACGCCATCCGTTTTTAAAAATAGCCGGACTCGCAAAATATATGAAAAATTTTTTCTTATTTTGAATCTCCCTTAAGATCTCTGGATTTTCTGTAATCAATTTGTTGTTTTTACATTTGACTGCAACTTTCTTTCTCTCTCCTCCAAGTGTTAGTATTTTATTATGGAGATCGGATTCTTCGATACCTTCAGCAACTATCGTAAAACCTGATTCTATTAGCTTTTGTTTTCTTAGCTGATCTCTAAAACGCAAGTTTACGGCTGTATAAAGGAAATGATCCTCAGGACTTTTTGAATATTTTGAAATTACGTGTCCGTATCTCGTTTCTTGAATAAAAAAAGAATTTTCAGGCTCAGAGGAGATAGTTGAAAAGGAACTAAGTCTTCCTGCAAGGTATTTCATTAGTTCTTCAACAGGAATATATTCTTCTAAGGGCTTAAGTTCTAATCCCAAAACATTAGGTATTTTTAATGGTTTTATTTTTTTGTCAATGATGTCCCACATACATTGATTGTTTTCATAAGGAAACAATACATGGGGCACATATGGACGCCTTGTTACTTCTATCCATAAATTTGATGGCGGTGGAAAATATGTTTTTTCTCCTTTTTGCAGGAATGGACCTTTGAGTTTTAAAGGAGTATTTAGAAGCTTTTGGTCGTATTTCCCAAGTTTTGGGTGTTTATATTCTCCAGATACAAATTTAATTCTATCAACTTCTGAAGTATCTTCGAGTACAGCATTCCCGATTGCTCCATAAAATGTCAAAGGGGACGGGAAATTGAAGTCTGCTGTGGATTCTTCTCCAGCATTAAATGAGCGAGCATCTCTAAAAAAAAGTGTATCAAGAGGTTTGAGATCAATCTGGATCACTTCAAATCACCCCTTCCTGTCTCCTCCCTTACAAAAAATAGAGCTATTTGGAGGAAGTTTTCAAAGTTTTCTTTCGCAGTTTCAATTGATTTGTTCTTATCAGGGTCTGCCATATAAAAGAATAATTCCGTTATTAAATCCAAAGTAAGAATTACATCCTTGAATTTAAGTTGCCAGAGTTTAGATCCTGAAGGTATATGCCGTTTTAGCAACCTACTTAACTCCGATTTAAACATCTTCTCATTTAGTTCCAATGTAGACCTATACTCGTTATATTTATAGAAAGAAGAAAGTTCTTCCATAAATTCATGAACGAAACCCGTACTCAGCTTATTCTCTGGACCTTCAAGCATAAATGAAATAAAACAACTCAAAATATCCAAAATTTTTATCGAACCTAATTCTTGTAAATTCGGTATTTCAATTTCCCATTTATAACCCCATGTAACAACTGATCCTGAAAACAGTCTTAGCGTAATACAGAAGGCGTCCTTATCTTTAAACAATTCTTTTGCTTGATCTACATTTTTCCTTGCTTCTTCTAATCCTCTACGAAGAGGGTCTTTGTGATGAAGGATTACAATTCCGGCACTGATAGTTTGTTTTATATTCGATTCATTGAATTCGCTAATGAAAGAGGATCTTGCTTTATTAGCTGTTGAAAGAGATCTTTCCAGAGGAAGAAATGCAAGTAGGTCGTCTCCTCCTGAATAAACGCACAGACCATTACCTTCTCTGTCATCCCTTATCAACTCAGACGTATTTGCTCCAGTATCTGCTAAAATTTCACTTAGTTTTTTCTGATAATCTATGGTGAAATCAGTATCTTTGATGATTTCCCCTGAAGCAAGTTTTACCTCTCCAGACATGAGTTTCCCCATGTTATCTCCATCCATCATCAAAATGGAGTAGTATTTTGACGGTTCTTTTATTCCAAGTGATTCATAAACTGCACGCAACTTTTTTTTGGTGTCCTCGCAGAGTCTTCTGAATTCTTGATCATCAGGAGCTTCATATTCTTTTTTGAAGAAATCAAAATTTAAATAATCTTCATAATAATATTCTCCATTTTTGTGTGTGATCCCAATATATTCCCCAATTTCACGAATTTTTTCAGCAAATTCTTTGACCTCCGTTTTCTCATTTTTTTGTTCAATTAATTTTTTTGCAGATGCAGCTGAAATGTCCATTACTGAATCAAACTTTTGGTCATTTACCCCGATATCATCCGGATTAAGTAATCGCTTCAATAAGCAGATTGGACATAGTACTTCATTTTCTCTTATTCTTGATTTCAATTTTTTATGAACGCTTGTGTAAATTTCTGATGCACATTCTCTGCGACCACATTGGCTACATTTTTGAACACATTCTCCTTCCCATGATTCAAAATTTCGTGTTACTTTTCTTTCATCGAAAAAGCGAAGAATTTCTTTCACTTTCAATTTGTATGAATTATTCAGTTCTTCTATCGTTACAGGAACTGCAACCCAATTTATATAAAAAGGGGATTTCATTTTTTGGTTATAATGTCCTCTGCAATCATAAGAAAGTTTCAAATAGAACTTTTTTTGTACATCATTCCAAAAGTTGCATAATCCATTTTCCATCTGAGAAAGCGTTTCATCCAGTTTTGACTTTGGAATTACAGCCATGTAAATATTAGGAAGAGAAGACAAACGTTCTTTAGAATATTTAATATGTGGATAAATTATAGATTTTGGGCCATAAGTTTCATATAATGGCTTCATTGAGTTTAATGTAGCTAAAGAAAGCAAACGACTTCCTATATATAGGTCCCTTGTTTTTCTTGCTTCACTGATGAATTCTTGAACAGGACCAATCGAAACTCTGAGAAGGCAGAATTCATTACCATAAGTCTTCATATTTTCGATCAATTCATTCATAGGGTGCCTCCATTTAAATTGTTGACAAAAACATTTTGTCCATCTATTAGCATATTTTTAAGGTAATCTAATGCACAATTATTTGGATCTTTTTCGACGTTTTTTTGCTGGCACCAACTAACTACAGGAATGAATTTTTCGACTTTATCCAGCCTTATTTTGTGAAATCTTATGAATACAGGGGAAGCCATACGATGTGTGCTTCTTGCCCATCCTAATCCATCACAATTTGAATCGCCGTGAAATTTGGCAATTGCATCGTTTCTGTCGATGAAACCAGCATTCCCAACAAAGATCTGCTCACAACTTCGTAAAATGAAGAAAGAAGAACTTTTAGGAGCACTTGTTATCGAAACGTCGGCAAATATATTTTTACTGCTTGTAAATTTATTTTCTTCAATCCATCGACGAAACAATTCCCAAACTAAGCTCAAACCTTTCTGTATATGTCCTTCGAGTCCTTCAAGATCAACAAAAGTTTGTTTTATCGGAAGCTCTATTTTCTTTCCATTTAAGTGAAACGAAAAAGGATTGTTTTCTTTTAAGGGACAGATAACTGGAGAACCAAATCCCCGTCTTTCTCTTTTTCCAACTGAACCTAAATTACCCCATACCCAGATAGTAGAAAATAGAACCTTTAACTCCATTTCAGACATAGTACTACGGGGGATAATTTGTATTGTGTATGAAGAGTTTTCAAGGTAACCCTGGCTTATTGCTGGATTTCTTGATTTCCCAGTGGATCTACACTCGTAACATCCTTTTCCTCTACAATTACGGCAGGGTTTATTAAAGCCAAGTTTTATGTTATCGTCTGGAAAATGACTTTCAGTATCAATAATCATTCTAAATTTTGCGCCGATCTTGTCGCCGTTTGAATCTTTAGTATCGGCAGAACCAAATATATTACTTTCTAAAAGAAGTAACTCCTCCTTTTTTATGTCCCTGAACATGCCCCCTATTACAGCTCTAAACCAAAAACGCCAAGATCCTCTGAGAGCCTTTCCCGTAAGACCAGCACTATCAGCAGAGTATTTATTTGCTCCATCAATAAGTAGGGGTGTAACGAACCTGACTTTAAATTCCTTTACTTCCACAATTTACCACCATATTTCAAGTTTTCTGCCCCTCTTGGAGGAGTAGTCATATGCTTCAAAATTCTATTATACGCGAATTTTTCTCACAGTCCCAAACCCTTTCGCAACCCCTTTCCCTACCCCCATAAAATCCGGAATCAAAAAATTGGCTATAAAACCACCTTTAAAAGAAGTAAAATCCATCTTTTTGAATTTTGAACTTCTGAGCTCCACATCAACATCACATTTTATAGTATCAGGAACCGTATACCCGAAAGCCTTTGACATGGAGAGCAGATTTCCTATCAGGGTCTTTCGAAGTAGTTCCTTTTGCTCTTCAGGGTTGTCGATCTCAGAGAACCTTTCTTCGTTTTCGTCATTGAAGGCAAGCCAGGGGGTGAGGAATTCGTAAAAGTAGATGCCTTTTGTAAGGCCAAATTCCTGTTTTTTGATCCTCATTGATCTGTCTGTGATTTCAAAGTCCTCGTGAGGGAGAGTAACCGTGTCAAATTTGTCAAATAAACCTTTCAAGGTTTCTGCCCCTTCGTTTATACCGACAATGAGAGGCATCCTGCCAAGGACCTTGTACTGCACAAGAGGGTAGCGGTAGAGGAACCTGTCTGTGTTATGGTTGTGGAGCTGGTCATATTCATTGAATTTTGACGCAAAGAAACCACGGATCTGATTTGCGTCTCCCCTGAACTCTTCTGTGCCTTCAAAAGTCATTTCAAGGGTCTTGAGTTTAATGTTTTTCTGATTCATAATATCTATAGAGAATTATTTGAAATCACATTTTTTATTTTTGCTTATATTTGTTATGTGATAAATAAGTTTTTAAATTCATTTAACGGATTTTCTACATAAAAATTTACTGAGTATATATTTAAATAAATCCTTTAATTTTTTTATTAAAACATTGCTCAATTTTTTCAAGACCGGCGGAGCAATCCGTATGCCTGTAATAGTTCACCCAGGGGTCGACAACTCTATAGATATTTTTAATTAAGTTTTCAAGAGACCGATTCTCATTTTCATCACCGGGATTTGATTTTTCTATGCTTTCTATATTTCCTATATTTTCTATGCTATCTATTACTTTCTCGATGGATCCTTCGGTAGGTATGACCCTGATACCTCCCTTCACCCCTTTTTCATCTACATTTTCCTGAAAATAGAAGCCTACGAACTCGAACCCGCTCCCTATACTCCCGACATAGGTCTTTTCTTTGTTTAATCCAAGACCCAGTACAGCCAGAACAGCCTCAACCCTGTCCTTGTCGATCCATTCCCTGGAAAGAATTACAAAGTCATCTGCAAAACGCACAAGGTGTTCTACTGAGTCGCCTTCAACGTTCTTTAGACCTATTTCAGTCCATTGATTATCGAACTGGTCAAGATAGAAGTTTAATAGAAGAGGCGAGATTATCCCACCCTGAAGCAGCCCTTTTCGAGGAGATTTCCCTGAGCAACCTGCTGCTGAGCCTTTTTCGAGCCAGGACTCGACCATGGAAATTACAAGCTTGTCCTCGATCCTTCTTTTAAGAGCTTTCATGAGTTTATCATGTGGAATGCTGTCAAAGCAGTCTTCTATATCTCCCTTCAGGTAATGGGTGCTTCCGGTTTCCAGCCATTTGTAGACCTCAAGGCTGGCCAGTTTTGCGGACCTGTATGCTCGATAACCGTAAGAGCAGTCTTCAAAATCAGCTTCAAAAATAGGCTCAAGAATGAGTTTTACAGCTCCCTGAACAAGCCGGTCTTTTACAGTCAGGATTCCAAGCTGTCTTGTCTCTCCATTTCGTTTTGGAATTTTGACTCTTTTCACTTCATCAGCAACAAACCGATCCCCTTCAAGTTCTTTCTTTACGGCCCGGATAAAACCTTCAACACCTGAAGCCTCTATCTGTTGGATGGTAAGAGAATCCAAACCAGTACCTTTAGTATTCCTGTTCAGGTTCTCCCATGCCGTGTAAAGGACTTCGTCTTTTAAAAGCAGTTTTTTAAGCTTTTTGAATCGCTTGCCTGGATTCTTCTTAGCTTTGTTATACAATTTCAGTTGAATATTGGCTATATTTTGTTTCTGGATATCAGATACCTCCTTAGATGATCCTTATTTACAATCATCTACAGAACCTGATATACTTAGCCGCGAATAATTCGGCTTTTTCCCGAATAAGAGAAACTGACATTGCTTTTCAGAAAATATAATGGACAAAAAAGTAAGCGTTTTTGAGTTTCAATCCTTGTTTTCTTGGCAGCTACTTCTCGACGTAAATAAAAAAACGTATGATAAGGTATGATAAAATAGTTTCAATCCTTGTTTTCTTGGCAGCTACTTCTCGACACCGAAAAGGCCACGGCAGCACTATCTTCAACCGAGTTTCAATCCTTGTTTTCTTGGCAGCTACTTCTCGACAGCACAAACAGAAGACCGCATGGAAATTAATGAAAAGAGGTTTCAATCCTTGTTTTCTTGGCAGCTACTTCTCGACTAGAGAACAATTAGATCCCCGGGATTGGACCGTCCAGTTTCAATCCTTGTTTTCTTGGCAGCTACTTCTCGACTAGAGAACAATTAGATCCCCGGGATTGGACCGTCCAGTTTCAATCCTTGTTTTCTTGGCAGCTACTTCTCGACGGCATAAGCTTGACTAAGGAGGAAAGACTAAACAAGTTTCAATCCTTGTTTTCTTGGCAGCTACTTCTCGACCAACAAAAAAACAAGGTAGTTGGAGGAGAAAGTATGGTTTCAATCCTTGTTTTCTTGGCAGCTACTTCTCGACCTGGTGATTGGGTTTAGAGGGGGTGAGGAAGAATAATCGTTTCAATCCTTGTTTTCTTGGCAGCTACTTCTCGACTGAAAAAGAATTGCAGGAAGCTGTTTCTTGGATTAAGTTTCAATCCTTGTTTTCTTGGCAGCTACTTCTCGACTTATGATGCGAATACGGAGAAGGAAATGTCTGAAGGTTTCAATCCTTGTTTTCTTGGCAGCTACTTCTCGACTCGTTGCTACTTTTAATGATCCGGATGAGGTAATTTTGGTTTCAATCCTTGTTTTCTTGGCAGCTACTTCTCGACAAAAAACCAAACAACACAAAAACCAACCAAATAAAGTTTCAATCCTTGTTTTCTTGGCAGCTACTTCTCGACGAAATACTGGGAACTTAATCACGGTAAATCACTTAAGTTTCAATCCTTGTTTTCTTGGCAGCTACTTCTCGACAGGTCTCAAGAGTGTAAGCATAGATTTTATAAAAGTTTCAATCCTTGTTTTCTTGGCAGCTACTTCTCGACAAAAATGAGATATGCAACTATCGAATCGGTCGGAAAGTTTCAATCCTTGTTTTCTTGGCAGCTACTTCTCGACTGAAGATAGTGCTTGGATTGAGATCAGAAACCTGAGTTTCAATCCTTGTTTTCTTGGCAGCTACTTCTCGACCAGGGGGCTGGAGTGAATGCTTCTGGGTTTGCTCAGAAGTTTCAATCCTTGTTTTCTTGGCAGCTACTTCTCGACTCTGAGGTAGAAAATGTATATCGAGACGTCCTTAAGTTTCAATCCTTGTTTTCTTGGCAGCTACTTCTCGACTATTGTAATCAGCAACTCAGCCAATTTCGAAAATCAAAGTTTCAATCCTTGTTTTCTTGGCAGCTACTTCTCGACAAAAAATGAAATCAATAACAAACGACCTTGTAGGAGGTTTCAATCCTTGTTTTCTTGGCAGCTACTTCTCGACCAGGGTATTATATAAACATAATTGTTCAACCTGATAAGTTTCAATCCTTGTTTTCTTGGCAGCTACTTCTCGACTGAGCTCACCCGCATTGAAAAGTGTTGGGAACAGAGTTTCAATCCTTGTTTTCTTGGCAGCTACTTCTCGACCACAAGCACGAACCTAAATAGCCGGACGGACAACAAAGGTTTCAATCCTTGTTTTCTTGGCAGCTACTTCTCGACATGCAGAGGTGCAAAAGAATGATAAAGAAATTTTTGTTTCAATCCTTGTTTTCTTGGCAGCTACTTCTCGACCTTCACTAAGATTTCCAAAAGACAGAAAGTACCAAGTTTCAATCCTTGTTTTCTTGGCAGCTACTTCTCGACATGATAAAGAAATTTTTTACTTTGACGATGTTAGTAGTTTCAATCCTTGTTTTCTTGGCAGCTACTTCTCGACCAACGCGTAGCCCGCACTGCAGGATATGGATCCCAGTTTCAATCCTTGTTTTCTTGGCAGCTACTTCTCGACCATATGCTAATCTTATGGGAGTTAACCTCGAAGGAGGTTTCAATCCTTGTTTTCTTGGCAGCTACTTCTCGACTACCGTAATAGACATGTCTAATTTTAATGGTATTCGTTTCAATCCTTGTTTTCTTGGCAGCTACTTCTCGACCTGGGACATTTCCAGTTACATTAACCGTAGAGGAGTTTCAATCCTTGTTTTCTTGGCAGCTACTTCTCGACTACGAATTCGACCATTACGGTAGAACATATACCATAGTTTCAATCCTTGTTTTCTTGGCAGCTACTTCTCGACAGGGTCGTTTTCCCTTATTTTCAGCCAATTATTATGTAATTTCGAACCTGATAATCAGAATCAAGCAACTTGTTTTTTGCTTGAACTGTATAATATTCGAAATTTATCTATTTTTGTTTTGGTTAACTTAATTTGGCTGTCGACAAATAGCTAGTGGGTATATAAGGACGGATACCATATAAACTTTTGTATTTTCACTTACCTGATAGCGAAAGTATTTTTTTAACAATGTACATATGTGTACACTTTCTAAAAATCATTTGAAGAGTGGGGTAGGTGGGACACATACAAATTTTTAGTAGAAAGTTTACAGTGCCGCTTCATTGCGAATTTTTGATTTATGGTCAGTAAGAAAAAGAGAACTTTCTGTTGAAATACTTCAAAAGAGTATTTTATAATGTTCTCTATTGATATTGCTTTTTAAAAAAGAAAGGGGTCAAATTGAGAAAAAGCGTGATTCCTTTGGAAAACGGTGAGCAAACTTCCAGAATTCGGTTTTTTCCCGAATTCTTCGCGAAATATTACTTATAGGTCCGTAGGTTTAGAAGAATGTGGGATTTAATAGTTCTCAATACACAGGAGGTAATGCTAAATTCGCCTTATTGTTGATGAATACGGGACTTACATACATAAGAAAAGCAACCGATTTATTTTCGTTGACAAGACTGAAAAGCTGCTAACAAAAGGATTTTCGGCAGATAAAGTATCACAGATCCTTATTTACACGGGAGCTGCAGTTACTGCTGATGCAATTGAGCTTGCGGTCAAAAAGGGTATAGACATCGTTTACCTGGACAGGATGGGGAGGCCTTTTGCAAGGACTTATTCCTGCGAACAGGAAAACTCGGCAACAGTACAGCGTTGCCAGGCAAGGGCTTATGATGATGGAAAAGGGGTTTTCCTGATAAGTTCCATTATCGGGGCTAAGATTAAGAATCAGGGGTACCTGCTGAAAAATCTGGCAAAAAAGAGGGACAACGAGCGCTTGGTAGGACAGGCGGAAAAGATCATGTCCCAGGCCGAAAAAATAAAAGAGCGAGCTGAAGAATGGGGGTATATAGAAGAAGCAAGAAACAGCCTTTTTGGGATTGAAGGAGAGGCTTCAAGGATATATTTTCAGGCTCTTTCAAATATCCTTCCGGAAGCCGTGTACTCAGGGACGCGCACAAAACAGCCGCCCGGAGATCTTTTTAACGCAATGCTCAGTTACGGATACGGGATTCTTTACACTGAGGTAGAAAAAGCCTGCGTACTCTCAGGCCTGAACCCCTACATGGGCTTCCTTCATACTGACCTTCCTGGAAAGCCTTCCCTCGTCCTTGATTTGATTGAAGAATTCCGGCAGCCGGTTGTGGACAGGACTGTGCTCAATCTTGTCACAAAAAGGATAGTCACGGAAAATGACCTTAAGCCAGTTGAAGGTGGTTTTTACCTTAACCAGGCCGGAAGGCATAAAACCATGGAAGCAATTTCCGAAAGGCTGGCAAAGGTTGTAAACTACAAGGACCTGAAGCACTCTTTTTCAAGCCTCGTCCTGCTGCAGGCGAATATGGTTTCAAAATTCCTGACCGGTGAAAGAGTTGGATATTCTCCTTTTGTGTACTGGAGGTAACAATGTTTTTATGGCTCGTCTACGACGTAACCGATAACAACCTTCGGTACAGGGTTTCGGAAAAGTGCCTGGACTTCGGGCTCCACAGGTTCCAGAAAAGTGTATTTTTTGGGGAGCTCGAACCGGAAAGGATGAATAGCCTTGCAGAAGAAATTGAACAGGTGCTGGACCATGAAGAGCGGACTGAAGAAGATTCCGTGCTCCTTTCACCGGTCTGTGCAGCCTGCCTGGGGAAAAGGCTTGTAATCGGGAAAAACTTCAACATTGACGCTTACGCAGAAAAAGAATGCTTATTTATTGCTGAATGACCTGAACCTGTTAGAAAAAAGGGACAGGAAAGAAAAAGGAAAAGCAAGGAGTGGAAAAACCATGGCAGTAATGATTGCAACCCTTGGAGGGTCGGGAGATATAATAAAACTGGGGGTAAGGCTGATGGAAAATGTAGATAAGGTCCTGCTGGTTGCCGGAAAGCCCCTTGATGAACTTTATCCGGAGTCAGAGATTAAGAAAGGCACGGAAATTGTAAATCCCCCGGAAAAAGCTTCAGAACTGAAAAAACTCCTTGAAGGGTTCGGCATCCGCGTCGAAACCTGCGAAGTAGACCCTTTTGATTTCAAAGAATGCTTTATAACGATAATCGGATTAATCCATGCCCAGCCCGATGGTGTTGAAGTCGTTTTAAACGTCACGGGCGGCACAAAAATCCTCTCCCTTGCAGCCATGAGTGCAGCAGGAATGTGCCGGTGCAGAGCTTTTGTAATCCAGGAAAAAGGAAGCAGGAGCATCAAACTTGAACTTCCGATGCCTGACTCCGGCTATTTCGAAAAAATCGGTAAGCAGGGAAAGAAGATCCTCTCCTACCTGATGCAGGAAGAAAAGAAGCTGAAAATACCCATCGAAGAGTGCAGCGATGAAAAACTCAAGCCCTTCATAAGCAAAAACATATCAAACCACCTCGGAGTAACTCCCCAGACAATTACCCCAAACCTCAAGACCCTGGAATTTTCCGGGCTTCTTTCCAGCAGAAAAGGAGCAATAAAAAGAGGTGAGCCTGCAGGCGGAAAATGCGGAGTAAAAATCTGGCGCCTGACAGATGAAGGAAAAATCTATGCTGCTTTTTTCAACAAGGAAAAGCTTTGAAAAATACCAAAATCTCTTTTTTGATTAGAATGCAGGAATTTGGAAGCCTTTTTTAGTGGATTTTGCTCGCGAATTTTAATTTTCGTGCTTAGTATGCCACACATAAGCATGATGTTTCAATCCTTGTTTTAGTGGATCTTGCTCGCGAATCATACTTCCTAATGCTGCAACTACAATTGATAATTTAGTTTCAATCCTTGTTTTAGTGGATCTTGCTCGCGAATGGGCCTCTTGTTCACGGTGTATCCCGCTAATGAAAGAAGTTTCAATCCTTGTTTTAGTGGATCTTGCTCGCGAATAGGTGTATACTGGCTTTAATATCGCGGCCCGTATGGCAAATATTGTTTCAATCCTTGTTTTAGTGGATCTTGCTCGCGAATTTCCGGGGACCACTTAGAAGGTACTCCCAAAACATGTTTCAATCCTTGTTTTAGTGGATCTTGCTCGCGAATCATGATAGCCCGACTAAAACAATTAAGGATGTGTTGTTTCAATCCTTGTTTTAGTGGATCTTGCTCGCGAATACCTATGTGCCAAATCCTTATGCGGAGCCTGCAATGTTTCAATCCTTGTTTTAGTGGATCTTGCTCGCGAATCAGTCAATAAATTAACTTGGAGAAAAGAATTATGGGTTTCAATCCTTGTTTTAGTGGATCTTGCTCGCGAATACGTCTGCCAGCTCGTACACAGATCGTTCACACTCTGTTTCAATCCTTGTTTTAGTGGATCTTGCTCGCGAATTCGAATTTATTAATACTGATACCGCTGATATTGTTAGTTTCAATCCTTGTTTTAGTGGATCTTGCTCGCGAATATTGTCTAGACTCAGTCAAAGCCTCGATGCGCATGGGCGATGTGTTTCAATCCTTGTTTTAGTGGATCTTGCTCGCGAATAACGAACTTCGTCAGCAATGTGACCGGTAATGTCACGTTTCAATCCTTGTTTTAGTGGATCTTGCTCGCGAATGCGTATAAAATCGATGTCCCCGACCGAAATGTGGACGTTTCAATCCTTGTTTTAGTGGATCTTGCTCGCGAATTCAAGAGGTCTGTACATGAACTTTGCGCTTAATCTAAGTTTCAATCCTTGTTTTAGTGGATCTTGCTCGCGAATATGAGATGGTGGTTTAAAATGACTTTATACGGGAAAAGTTTCAATCCTTGTTTTAGTGGATCTTGCTCGCGAATTGCTAGCTATTCTCCCAGAGTCCGTAAATATATCCTGTTTCAATCCTTGTTTTAGTGGATCTTGCTCGCGAATATATACTGCATTACCTGTATACGAGGATATTATATGGCGTTTCAATCCTTGTTTTAGTGGATCTTGCTCGCGAATCATGCCATTGGCGAGATTATTAACTGTATCTGTTGCGTTTCAATCCTTGTTTTAGTGGATCTTGCTCGCGAATTCAATACTGATACCGTTGATGTCGTTGATATCACAAGTTTCAATCCTTGTTTTAGTGGATCTTGCTCGCGAATGTTGATAAGCTGCTGTATATACAGTAAGATGGGTTGTTTCAATCCTTGTTTTAGTGGATCTTGCTCGCGAATCAGAATAGGGGAAAGACTACGCCTAAAGTTTATTTGTTTCAATCCTTGTTTTAGTGGATCTTGCTCGCGAATTTCCCATATTTTGATAACTCAATCCACTCAATGTTTGTTTCAATCCTTGTTTTAGTGGATCTTGCTCGCGAATCCGATAGCTCCGGTCCCGAACTTTACGCGCGCGATTTGTTTCAATCCTTGTTTTAGTGGATCTTGCTCGCGAATTGTTGAGCGTGTGCGATGTGTCGAGTTTAGTGACGGGTTTCAATCCTTGTTTTAGTGGATCTTGCTCGCGAATTTTTATTTTCAAAAGAGAATATAAATACCCGAATGGTGTTTCAATCCTTGTTTTAGTGGATCTTGCTCGCGAATATATGTAGGGAAATATCTGATTACCCGAGGCTCGCAGGGTTTCAATCCTTGTTTTAGTGGATCTTGCTCGCGAATATATTTTATATCCTGTGGGATTAAGGCCTTATACAGAGTTTCAATCCTTGTTTTAGTGGATCTTGCTCGCGAATATTATATGACATGCTAAACTACCGAGTCATCTACGTTTCAATCCTTGTTTTAGTGGATCTTGCTCGCGAATTTGTTTTGAGACAGTTCAGCACGTCTCAAATCGTGGCGTTTCAATCCTTGTTTTAGTGGATCTTGCTCGCGAATACAGAATATACGATCTGGGGAAGATGCAGGATAAGGGTTTCAATCCTTGTTTTAGTGGATCTTGCTCGCGAATCTAATGAAAGCTAATTTTACAGGAGCTAGATTTGGTTTCAATCCTTGTTTTAGTGGATCTTGCTCGCGAATAGGCTCTAATCTGCTGCACGCTATCGTTTTAAAGTGGTTTCAATCCTTGTTTTAGTGGATCTTGCTCGCGAATTTAAAAGTAATTCCAGCAGCAGCAGGAGCCGAAAATGTTTCAATCCTTGTTTTAGTGGATCTTGCTCGCGAATCTTTTGGTGCACATAACTTAATATCGACTTCTCTGTGTTTCAATCCTTGTTTTAGTGGATCTTGCTCGCGAATCTATCAGATAACAGGCAAGGGTATCCTAAGTTTTATGTTTCAATCCTTGTTTTAGTGGATCTTGCTCGCGAATTTCATCTTTACGTGTAGAGTGGTACAAATGTATATAGTTTCAATCCTTGTTTTAGTGGATCTTGCTCGCGAATAATTACTCCGTTTTCGTGTACGGCAACCAAAGGAACGTTTCAATCCTTGTTTTAGTGGATCTTGCTCGCGAATTTATAAAGCTGGGCATATATTTAGAAAGATAGAATAGTTTCAATCCTTGTTTTAGTGGATCTTGCTCGCGAATTGTAGCTGCATCGACTTCGTTTTCTGTTATTTCAGGGTTTCAATCCTTGTTTTAGTGGATCTTGCTCGCGAATTTCTCTCCGGTTTCAACTGGCAGCCATGGTCGATTGGTTTCAATCCTTGTTTTAGTGGATCTTGCTCGCGAATTCCTGTTAGGAGCCATGTGTGTAGGCATGTGAAGTCGTTTCAATCCTTGTTTTAGTGGATCTTGCTCGCGAATAAGGGGCGCAAGGCCCTAAGACAAATCAGGAGATGGTTTCAATCCTTGTTTTAGTGGATCTTGCTCGCGAATTCTATATCTGGGAAGAATAAAAAATCCTGATAATGTTTCAATCCTTGTTTTAGTGGATCTTGCTCGCGAATAACATTTGACAAAGTGGAAGACCGAAAACTACAGGTGTTTCAATCCTTGTTTTAGTGGATCTTGCTCGCGAATTATAATTGATAGCCAGCTAACCGGAGATTTAGGGTTTCAATCCTTGTTTTAGTGGATCTTGCTCGCGAATCTCTTGCTAATCAGCTCTCCAACCAGTACGGAAAAGGTTTCAATCCTTGTTTTAGTGGATCTTGCTCGCGAATATTAAAATAAGGAGATGACAAAAAAATGCAAACAAGTTTCAATCCTTGTTTTAGTGGATCTTGCTCGCGAATATTGGCTCAACGCCTGGATAATTTGCAATGACAGCAGTTTCAATCCTTGTTTTAGTGGATCTTGCTCGCGAATAGCAAAACGACTCCAGTTATAGCGTACATACTGCATGTTTCAATCCTTGTTTTAGTGGATCTTGCTCGCGAATGCGAGAGTCGCATTGTCGGGAGTCGCGAAAAACAAGTTTCAATCCTTGTTTTAGTGGATCTTGCTCGCGAATTCGGACTCGTAATCATACAGTCAGTATTTCTTAAAAAGTTTCAATCCTTGTTTTAGTGGATCTTGCTCGCGAATGCGGGTTTTTCGCAGGACTCAGACGAGCTGGGATGTTTCAATCCTTGTTTTAGTGGATCTTGCTCGCGAATCACCATTGTACACTATAGATTGACAAGTCCAATTTTGTTTCAATCCTTGTTTTAGTGGATCTTGCTCGCGAATAAATGTTCTACGCCGTAGTAGCGGTAACGGACAATAGTTTCAATCCTTGTTTTAGTGGATCTTGCTCGCGAATCATAATCACCAAATGTAAATGGGTGGATCCAATATTGTTTCAATCCTTGTTTTAGTGGATCTTGCTCGCGAATAAAATTCTGGAACGACGCCCACCCGAATGATAGGAGTTTCAATCCTTGTTTTAGTGGATCTTGCTCGCGAATAGGGCAAAATTTTCCGTTTTTTGGCCAGAAAAGGCACGAAATAAGCCCTTTTTCGGGGCTAAAATTCTTGTTGGAAAATTATCAAACCCTTTATAAATACAAGAAAATCAGGGTTTTTGGCGGTTTGGAAACATCTGGACATATGCTTTTCTTTCTATTAAACTTTTCTTTTTAAAACTGTTTTAGATGAATTCAAATCCGGATACTTTCGTGCTCATCATATCTCATATATCATTTTCACTCAGGAAAAAATTGGATAGCGGCACTTTGGCCAGAAACAAGAAAGTCCTGGTCATTTCCTGATATCTTTCTTGATTCCGGGACAAAAAACCTCCAAAACCTGAAATAGGAGATTCAGATATATTCATTTAGGTGAATAATGCATGAAAAAAACTTTCGAGAATGTTTACCAGTTGAAGCTTGCCATGAAAGGCATTACCCCTCAGATCTGGCGGCGAATCCTGGTGCCGGAGAATTATACCTTTATGGACCTCCACAATGCTATCCAGGCTGCGATGAATTGGGATGATTACCATTTGCACGAATTCGAAATTCAAAACCCAAAGACCGGGCAGCTCGACAGAATAGGGACGAAAGGTGACGATTACGAAGATTACGGTGACGGGCCTCTTGTACCGGAAAAGAAAGCTAAACTCTCTGACTATTTCACGATGGAAAATAAGGCTGCTCTGTACACATACGATTTCGGGGACAACTGGCAGGTAAAAGTTCGGCTTGAAAAAATCCTTCCGAAAACAGAAGGAGTGGAGTATCCGGTCTGCACTGCGGGAAAAAGGGCAGCCGTCCCCGAGGACAGCGGAGGGATAGGAGGCTATGAAGATCTGCTGGAAATCCTGAAGGACCCTGAAGATGAGGAATATGAAGACACCCTGGAATGGATGGGAGAAGATTTTGACCCCGAATACTTTGACCCAAAAGACGTTTCTTTCTGAGCTGCAAAAACTTCCTAATTTGTAAAGATTAGGTTTCGCCTTCTAAAAATCGTCTCCGAAAACTTCAAATTCATAATATTATATAGCGTACTTCTCATGCAAGAAAATAAAGGCCAGAGTAAGGACTTCACAGGAACATGGCACATTTATGAGATGGAACTATGGGATGAGGACTATTTCAACATGGAAGTTAAGGCTTATATTAAGATAGAGCCAGACAACAACGGGTATTTTCAATTTGGTTTAGTTTGTGGTGAAATAGATGGAAGGATCGTTGATTATGCTGACTGTAAAAGATTTGAATTCACCTGGGAAGGAAATGATGAGTGCGACCCTGTCTTTGGTAGTGGTTGGGTCAGGATAAAAGAAAAAGATGTACTTGAAGGCGAGTTTAGATTTCATCATGGAGACAGTACTACCTTTTCAGCAAGGAAAGTAAAGTAAAAAATCAAGGCTTTGATAGCTTTGATAGATAACTTCGCATTTGTCTCTTACTCTCAAAATTGTTCGGAAACCGCTTTATCTATTCCTGGAAAGTTTTTTTGCTGTTTCCATATCTCCAAGCTCAGTATATGATTCAGCTTCTGCTCTAAGCATATTTTTTATTATTGATTCATCTGAATGTGGAAAAATCCGGCGAAAACCCTGGCAGTATTTGATCCTCTTCACATAAAAAGAGGCATCCTTCGTCCCTGGGTTAGCCAATTCCATTTTAAAATCCTGACTCCAATTAGAAATACTTTGCGATAGACCTGGAAGGAATTTATCAGCGTCTGTAACAGACGTTATATGAGGAGGAACAATACTTATTATCATGTTCCACGCTTTTTCCCACTTTTCTATTCCATCCATGTAATTCCGTTTTCCAATATCTTCATAGCCTTCTTGAATTAAATCATCGATCATTTCTACATTGTATTTTTCTGGTATTATTCGGTTCCATAGTTCTATCATTGCTAACCATATGAAATCTTCATCTTGGTCTTGTGCAACAAAATTCTGGGTGTAATAATGATCTTCTGCTAACTCAATTGCAGAGATATAATTTTGAGCCTGTTTTTTGAAACGTTCTATTTCGAAATCGACATGCATTGATTCCAATTTTTCAATTATTTCTAAAGTACTCATATTTCTTACCTTATTCAGAGAGCGTCGTAAAAGTACAGAACTGTTAGATTTATAATAGAATGTTGCACTTTTCGTTTCTTTTCTATCCCAAATCAAATCACTTATATACGGTTAACACTTTCAT
>MDTP02000038.1 GCA_001714685.2 Methanosarcina sp. Ant1
TAACTACTATGCGAGGCTGCGCTTTCATCCCCCACCTGCCAAATCTGAGGATTTGTCGAGGAAGGAGACTTCCCGCTGTGCCTCCGCACTCCCAGAGTTAAAATACACAATAAAGAGTTCGATACAGAATTCTAACGCTTAACTATATATCTGTACCGCAACCATCTTGATGGTGATTACTATGGTAAAATTAACTGAAGAGATGAAAACTGCCTTTTCAAAGGTAAAGACCTTCCCTGTGGCTACAGCCTCAAAGGCTGGAATTCCCAATGTAGTACCGATGGGGTTCTGCCAGCTTGTAGACGATGAAACAATCTGGATTGTAGATAATTTTATGTCCAAGACTCTGACAAACCTGGAAGAAAATCCGGTTGTTGCATTGTATTTATGGGGGCCGGACACAGGTGGCTGCTTCCAAATAAAAGGTAAAGCTGAGATCATTAATTCCGGAGAAAAATTTGAGAAAATGAAAGGAATTGTGCATGCAGCTAAACCCGGACTTCCTGCAAAGAATCTCATAGAAGTAGCGATTAGCGAGGTCTTCCAGTGTTCTCCCGGTCCGGGCGCAGGAAAGAAATTACTCTGATCGAAACTCAAATTATGGCTTTACAGAGATTACCGTAGCTAGATAAATACCCAAAAGTATCCGGAACAAAAAATAGTTTTATGGAATGAGGTGGAGATGGCTGAAGCTGAAGAAAAAACCCCTGTTTTTTGTGAAAAGTACTGCATAATTTGCAAGGGTGCAAGGGAAGGGAATGGAATTTGCAAGGCTATCCAGAACATTGAACTCAAAATTTTCGGGAAAAATGGCTGCATCTGGGGAGCGGCAAGGACGAGATATTACGGAGTCACTCCTGATAAAAAACTCCCTGAAAAATCAAAAATAAAGAAACGGGTAAATAAGAAAATTAAATAATATAAAATAATAAAAATGTTAAAATAAATTATAGGAAATAAAAAAATTGAAAAATTAAAAAACAATCGGAAAAATTAAATTGCGAGGATGCGCGAGCATAGAGAGAAGCGGGAAAAATAGAATCGAAAAGAAGCATATTTTCTTTTCCTATCACACCTGTACTCTTTGATCCCCTCTTATCCCAACTCTCGTTATAATCTAGCTGATTATTTTTATCCTTGTACGAGATCGGGAATTAATATCTTCGAGGAAGGATTTCGAGATATGCCTGTACTGAGTATTATTGCCTGCGGAATGCTTGAAGACGAGCTTGTACATATATTATCGAAAGACAGGGAACTAAAACAGCTAATTGTTGTGGAAAACCGGGGCAATTTAGAATTCCTTCGCAAGCTTAAGTCAAAAAACTGTACTCCTAGAACAGTTTTTCTGGATAGAATCCCAATGCTTCTTAAAGAGGCATATAGTCTTGATTCAAGAGCAATCTTAGAGTTTCTTTTTTTACTTCCCTTTTTCAAA
Source organism: Methanosarcina sp. Ant1 (assembly GCA_001714685.2). GTDB lineage: Archaea > Halobacteriota > Methanosarcinia > Methanosarcinales > Methanosarcinaceae > Methanosarcina. Next base: position 1,439 of record MDTP02000038.1, read on the forward strand.
AAAATGCACGAAAAAAGAAAGCTCATGGAAAAGAAAAAGGTAAGCGTTGTCGTAAACCTTCTAAGATTGGGCCTGCATTCAGATCTTGAGTTATTGAAGGCCGAAGTATATAAAAACATTCGGGAAATGGCTCCCTTTTCGGATAAGATACTGATTTTTTATGGCACTTGTGGGCATACATTCGGAAAACTTGAAGAGGACTTCGCAGACCTTGAATGTTCGCTTTCTTTCCTGAAGGACAAAAACGGAGAAATGATAGAAGACTGCATCAGTTTAGCTCTCGGAGGAAACGAGGCTTATGCCAGAGCTATGATCGAATTCAGAGGTATGGGAACGATTTATCTGACTCCGATGTGGGCTTCGAGCTGGAAGCGGCTGGAAAATGAAGCAGGGAGCCGGGATTTTAACAAGAGTTTCCTGAAAAACCCTCTTTATTGCCTGGCTGCAAAGATAGACACCGGACTTGCGAACAATCCGGAATTCCAGGAGAATGTTCAGGAATTTGCCTGTACCTTTGGTATGAAAATTACCGACCTTAAGGGAAGTACGGAAATTGCAGAACAGTCTTATCTTGCTGCCCGAAATGGCATAACTGGAAAATGATTCAGTACTTGCAGTAATGCATAACTGGAAAATGATTCAGTACTTGCAGTAATTAAAGTGCTCACAGTAAAAATCAACAATTCACAAACTGGCAGATTAATTTATCATCAAGTACCAAAATTGCGCCTCCCGAATTGCGCCTCGCCCGAATTGCGCCTCGCCCGAATTGCGCCTCGCCCGAATTGCGCCTCGGGAGTACGCTGCCCTTTTCGCTTCGCTCAAGAAGGCTAATTGAAAAATAAGTTCTTTGATAGGAGATATTGTAGACAAAACAAGATCATTCAAAACTGATAATGGTCTAATAAATTTTTGTTACAATTTGTTTACCTATTTCAACAAACGGTGTATCCGTACTGGAAAATGGGCAGGATTCTCACCATTGATGAGGGCGAGATTTCAGTATGGATAAATAAAATGTGAACGGAAATTTGATCTAAAATCTTTACTTTATAGTGATAACTATCGAATAATTATGGCAAAAATAGGAAACTTACATCAAGAAGTTTAGATGTGGATGGATCAACTGTTCTGAAATAAGGGAACCAGCTAATTAATTTGGACAAAATCTCATTATTCTTTTAAAATTGGAGATAAGCAGAAAAAATTAAAAAGATTCGAATTCTAATAATTTTTTAGGGGTAGATTTACCGAAACCTCAATGAAAAAAGTTGAATCTCAGAAAGGATGGAAAGTAAATGCATTACCAGAACCTGAATGTCATGTTTCTTTTAAAAGATTTTGCATTAATTTTTTAGATTGAATCGACCTTCTTTATGAAATTTGACTCTGAAGTTTAGAAAGGTAATGCTCAAAAGAAAAAAATAACAATTGCAAGGGTCTGAAGCATACACTGATTATTTTCCCTTGACCTGAATTTGGACTTCAGTCATAAGTTATTCTTCGGGAACTTCCGCAGGGTCGTTAAAGTACAGTTCTCTGGACCGAAACGTTCCAATTATTCTGTTTGGTAAAAAGGTTCGATTATAGTCAGTTTCAACTCTATTAAAGGTCCATTACTCGCGATAAGGCGAAATTTATATTTTTGATAATCTACAGTCAAAATTGGGAACCAGAAAATCTAAAAAGTTTCTGTTTTTAGCATCTTATTATTATCTACCATTTTGTATTAAAAATAAATAGAAAACCAAATAAATGGCAAAAAAATGCCATCAATTGGTTCACTGGTTACATTAACTGGCGCTATTCCGTTATCATATGGGCTGACTGGGGCACCTGGTGTTTGTGCCTCATCGTGAACCAACATTGATTCTAACAGTCTTTGTACTTGTACCGTTTGGATTGGTTACGGTTAGCTTAACGGTGTAGATTCCTGGCTTATTGTAAATGTGTATCGGATTCCGACTGGTTGATCTACTTCCATCTCCAAAGTCCCATCTCCAAGCAGTTGCTTGTTTCGATAAGTCAGTAAACTGAATACAAAGGAGAGCCCTGCTACTGAAATTTGCAGAAGGACGTACTGGCGGTTTCAAAGCTGGAAGAGGACACATACATTGCCCGGAGGGAACTGGTGTTTTTCCTACAGACACCGTGGATGTAACAGTGTTTGTAACTGTGTTAATTATAGAGACAGTTTTGCTGTAAGCGTTCGTAACACATACATCTTTCCCCACAACAAAAATTCCAGCAGGATATTTTCCTACATTCACCGTAGTTATAATGTTATTCGTAACTGAGTTGATTACTGAAACAGTATTGCTGTAAGAGTTAGCTACGTATACGTTTCTTCCTACTACTGCAACTCCAGTAGGATGACTTCCTACATTAACAGTAGATATAATGTTATTTGTAACTGAGTTGATTACTGAAACAGTGTTGCTGTAAGCGTTCGTTACATATACGTTTGATCCCACGGCAGCAACCCCAGTCGGACCGCTTCCCACATTTACTGTGGATGTAACAGTGTTTGTAGCTGTGTTAATTATAGAGACAGTATTGCTGTAAACATTTGTCACATATACGTATCTCCCCACTACTGCAACTCCAGTTGGATATCTTCCTACATTTACAGTGGATGTAACAGTGTTTGTAGCTGTGTTAATTATGGAAACAGTATTGCTGTAAACGTTTGTTACATATACGTATGTTCCTGCCGGGTTGACTGCAATTCCAGCAGGGTAGTTTCCTACAGGCACTGTGGCTACAGACCTGTTAGTAGCTGTGTCAATGACGGAAACAGTATTGGTGCTAAGGTTAGTAACATATGCTTTTGTTCCTGTCGGGTTGACTGCAATCCCTCCAGGATTATTTCCTACATTCACTGTGGATGTAGTATTTGTGGTATTGTTTAATATAGAGACATTATTGCTGGCTCCGAATGTTGATGATATTAAGTTGACTGGTGGTATTGTTTCATTAGCTGGTAGTGTTCCACCTGGTTGCGTTATTTTCGGTCTTGTTATATTTAGTTCTGTTACATTTGGTGCAGTCGCATTAGTTGCATTAGTTGGTGCTGTCACATTAGGTTCCGTGACATTTGCTGTCGCATTAGGTGCTGTTACATTAGCTTCTGTCACATTAGCTTCTGTCACATTAGCTTCTGTCACATTTGCTTCTGTCACATTAGCTTCTGTCACATTAGCTTCTGTTATATTTGGTGCAGTTACATTAGCTTCTGTTACATTAGCTTCTGTTATATTTGGTGCAGTTACATTAGTTGGCTCTTCACCAGGTTGTACTGTAATGTTTGCTGGCTCTTCACCAGGTTCAATTGTAATGTTTACTGGCTCTTCACCAGGTTCAATTGTAATGTTTACTGGCTCTTCACCAGGTTGTACTGTAATGTTTGCTGGCTCTTCACCAGGTTCAATTGTAATGTTTGCTGGCTCTTCTCCAGGTTCAATTGTAATATTTGCTGGCGCTGCTCCTGGTTCTTCTGCTAGGTTTGGTGTTATTGGCGCGCTTGGAGTTTCATTATACGCTATTTCTCCGTGTTGTGCGTTTGCTGCCGATGCTGTCAGTATTATCGCAAAAGAAAATACCATGAAGACACACAGTATCTTTTGTGTTATGACAAACGTTTGTTTCTCCATTTATATGACCCCCAGACTTCTGCTCAATTTGGTATTTTGGTTTTGTTCCTCGATCCGCTTCTTCGACAGCTACATGAGTGTTTACCATTTTACCAATTAGTTCCCCGCTTTAATATTTGGAATAATATCTTATTGGTAAAATTCTATCCTCATTTGTTGTGTCAGTGAAAGCGATTTCAAATTGGATCATTAAAGTATTGATACCCAGATTAGTATTATACCCAGATTAGTATAATAACTAGAGAAATATAAATAAGAAACCGATAATAATTAAAAAATGGGTATTTTTATAAGAATTTCTTTGTCTATATCCCGAAATTATTATTTTTCTTTCAATTAATAGATTTAATAATTAGTTCGGAAAAATATTGGAATAACTTCAATAAATAATCAAAGTCTATGTTTTTTTAATAATACATATCGTGCAAATAAATGAACATATTTTACAACAATGACATTCTTACAGTTTTTTTCCGCGTTTCCGCGTTTTATCCATTCGTTTAAACTGTAGTCAATGGATGAATTATGGTGCTCACAGTAAAAATCAACAATTCACAAACTGGCAGATTAATTTATCATCGAGTACCAAAATTTCGCCACTCATCTTTAATCTAAAGTTGAACCGCTGAAAACGCGGAAAGCACGGAAAAAAACTGTTCCCACTTTCTCTTTACTCAGGGTAACTCAATCCAGGCTCTATAATCAGTAAATTAGCTCAAGTTCTTAGTAATGAGGATCTAAATTCATCCTAATTTTTTCCATAGCATTTTAGGACAAATTAAGAGGATAAAGTGGAACTCGTATTTGAATTTATTTATAATGTCTACTTAATCTTATATACTTTCTCTCCTTTTTAATATTAAGTGACATAGTACATTCAAGCTCCCTCTAATCTTCAAGTTGCCTGGGGTGTCCAGAATAGATATTAGTAAAAAGGTTCTTATAATAACTCTTTTTATTTTTGCCGTGCTTACTGCTGCATTTACTTTAACCCATAATATGCAGCTTTCTAACTTTTTGGAGCTTGAACAGAATGACACGTTGAAGAATGTAGAAAGGGTACAAAACGCCATCGCAATTCAACAGAAAGATCTCGATTACTTAGTTGCGGATTGGGCTTGTTGGAATGAATCTTACAGGTTTGTCGAAGACAGGAATCAGCGATTTATACATGAAACAATTAAAAATGAGACTCTCGCCGTACTTAAACTTAATGTGCTGATTTATGTAAATGACTCCGGATCTGTAGTCTACGCAAAAGCTGTAGATATTGGCACAGCAGAGGAGATGCCTGTTCCGGATGATCTTATTAAACTGATAGAAGACAAAGCTCTTCTCACAAAATCAGAAAATGAAACCATTAAAGGTTTTGTTTTGCTCGATAAAGACCCCATGTTCATTTCCTGCCATCCAATCCTTACGACAGAGTATAAGGGGCCTATGAGGGGCACTTTGATTTTTGGGAGATACTTTGACAAGCCTCTTCTTGATAATTTCTCAAATGCCACCCGTTCTTCCCTTTCGATTTACAGAGTCGATAGAGAAATGCCTCCCGATTTTCAAACAAAACTTAATAATTTTTCAGAAGTTCCGGGCAGGCCCATTATCGAACCTCTTAGTGAAGATAAAATAGCAGGTTATTCCGAATATAAGGACATTTCAGGCCAGCCTGTCTTTATTATGAGGGCTGATTTCCCAAGAGATCTCTATTTACATGGCGAGAGAACCCTGAATCAGATGTATTTTTTCCTTTTGTTAACCGGACTTATGACAGGGATCGGGGTTAAATTTGCTCTTGACAGGCTATTCATTTCAAGATTAGTCGGAATTGATGATTTTGTTACAAAAGTCAGGTCGGAAAAAGATCTTTCCAAAAGGTTAACTCTTAAAGATAATGATGAACTTTATCGTTTGTCAAGGGAAATAAACGGGATGTTAAATGAAATCGATCTTGCAGAAGAGGAACTAAAGGCACAGGAAAGAGAAAAGAAAGTTCTGCTTGACTCCTTGATCGAACTGGTTGTTTTCGTAAATCCTAACCTTAATGTCATCTGGGCAAACAAGGCTGCCCTTGAGTATATGAAAATGAGTCTTAAAGAGGCAGTGGGCGTATGCCTCAAATCCGCCCCGGACATCAGCGGTCCTTTATCTGAGTACACGCAGCTTGAACAGATATTTGTAACAGGTAATAAAAAATCATGGGAATTTACTGCAAAGGACGGTAGAGTCTGGTTTGTCCAGGCAATCCCGGTAACTGACGCGGATGGAACGATTATAGGGATTCTGGAAACCTGCAGGGAGATTACGGAACGGAAAGCAGCAGAAAAACTTCTTCAGGAAAAACAAATAGCTGAAGTCGCAAACCGTACCAAAAGTGAATTTCTGGCAAACATGAGCCATGAACTTAGAACTCCACTTAACTCAATAATAGGGTTCTCTGACCTGCTGTATGAGCAGGCTTATGGAGAATTGAATGAAAAACAACTGAGGTCCGTTGAGAATGTTTCAAAAAGCGGAAAGCATCTTTTGAATCTGATCAATGACATTCTGGACATTTCCAAAGTAGAAGCCGGAAAACTGGAGCTTGATTACAAAGATTTTGAGCTTGCTAGTAAGCTTAATATGATACGAAATCTCCTGTATCCCATCGCAGATCGGAAAAATATTAAAATTGAAATAGATATGGATAACAAGCTTAGAAGCATCCGTGCCGACGAAGACAGATTTATTCAGATAATGTACAACCTTGTAGATAATGCTGTAAAGTTTTCCTACAAAAACAGCATTGTAAAAATAGCGGCAAGAAAAACGGGAGACCTGGTGGAAATAACGGTTAAGGATACCGGAATTGGTATTAAAGCTGAAGATCAGAACAAACTCTTCAAGCCTTTCAGCCAGGTCGATTCTTTTTCCTCCAAAAAATTCCAGGGAACCGGGCTCGGTCTTTCGTTAGTTAAGCAGATTGTTCACCTGCATGGAGGATATGTCTGGTTCAGGAGCACTCCGGGGGAGGGAAGTACCTTTGCTTTCACAATTCCGATAAATGGCAATAAAAAAAGCAATGGAGATACCGGGTTAAATCAGAAAGCATAAACGCTGAAAAGTTAAGGTATTCAGGCAAAACGGGTACAGCATTGTAGGCGTCAGGTCTTGAGCTCCCATTAACACTCCAGATAAAATATTTTTTCGGGGAAGGTAAAAACGCCTATTCTTCAAATTTTTGACTAAAATCAATCCTAAGTTCCGCTTTTTTAAGCTCATATGCTTCTCTTGATATTGAATCATGTGCCAAAAATTTAAGCACAGGAACTGCAGGCTCTAATCTCAAATTCAAA
>MDTP02000039.1 GCA_001714685.2 Methanosarcina sp. Ant1
CTTACATATCACATTACCACATTTACGAGGTCAAATATGTTTCAGATAGGAGAAGCATTAATGGGGCAGGGTTCAGAACTTGCCCACGTAGATTTAATGATAGGAGACAAGAATGGTCCTGTGGGACAGGCTTTTGCAAACGGCCTGACTCAACTTTCAGCAGGACACACTCCCCTTCTGTCCGTCATCAGGCCAAACCTGCCGCCCAAACCTTCCACCCTTATAATCCCAAAGGTTACTGTAAAGAATATGGAACAGGCGGCAAAGATTTTCGGACCTGCCCAGGCAGCAGTTGCAAAGGCGGTAGCAGATTCTGTCGAAGAAGGTGTAATCCCGAAGGACCAGGTTGAAGACCTTGTCATTGTAGCAAGCGTCTTCATCCACCCAGAAGCTCAGGATTATAATAAAATTTACAGATACAACTACGGCGCTACAAAACTCGCACTCAAACGCGCTTTGGAAGGCTTCCCGGACATCGATACCGTGCTTGCGGAGAGCAACAAATCCACTCATGCTATTATGGGCTTCAAGGTCATCAGGCTCTGGGACCCACCTTACTTGCAGATTGCTTTTGACAACCCGAACATAGAGTTTGTGATGTCTGCCATCTCCCAGATTCCTAACAGTGACCATGTGATCATCGAAGCAGGCACACCCCTTATCAAACGTTATGGCGTGGATGTAATTTCGAAGATCAGGCAGGTCAGGCCCGATGCTTTCATTGTAGCTGACTTAAAGACTCTGGATACTGGAAACCTTGAAGCAAGAATGGTTGCAGATGCTGCAGGCGATGCCATTGTGGTCTCTGCTCTTGCCCCTATCAGCACTATTGACAAGCTCATTGAGGAAGCCCACAAGACAGGCATCTATGCGGTCATGGACACTCTCAACCAGCCCGACCCGATTTCGGTCTTAAAGCAGCTTAAGATCATGCCTGATGTCATTGAACTCCACCGTGGAATTGACATTGAAGGTACTGAGCACGCCTGGGGCAATATTGCAGATATCAAGAAAGTTGCTCCAAAAGCTCTGATTGCTGTTGCAGGCGGAGTCCGTCTTGACAAAGTGCCTGTGGCTCTGGGCCAGGGTGCAGACATCCTTGTAGTCGGACGTGCGATCACCAACGCAAAAGACATTAGGGAAGTTGCCGAGCAGTTCATTAACAGCCTTAACAAACCTGAAATTGACCAGTTCAGAGTCATGACTGACTTCTGAGCAGATTCCTAAATCCCGGAAAAAAATGCCGAAGCTGCTAAAAAAGTAAAGTATTACAAAGCCTTCGGCATAAAGCTACCAGAGAAAGCGTAGAAAGTTGCGCTTTCTTTTCCTTTTCACTTTTCAGGAGGATATTTCTTGGGTTTACCATTCATTTTACTGAACTACAAGACTTATATGCAGGGCACAGGCCAGGGAGCAGTGGAAATTGCAAAGGCCTGCAGAGCGGTATCAGATGAATCAGGTATCGAAATTGCAGTGGCTCCCCAGATTCCGGACATTTACAGGGTGGCCTCGGAAGTTGAACTTCCGGTTTTTTCCCAGCATCTGGACGGAATAGGAGCAGGCAGCTTTACGGGACATATTTTTGGAAAATGCATAAAAGAAGCAGGAGCTGTAGGGACTCTGATCAATCACTCTGAAAGGCGTCTGACCCTTGCAGAGATCGAAGCTTCCCTGAAGGCGGCAAAAGAATTCGGACTCAGGACAGTTATCTGTACTAACAATATCCCGACCACGGTAGCAGCCGCAGCCCTTGGTCCTGATTATGTTGCAATCGAGCCTCCGGAGCTTATAGGTAGCGGAATTCCGGTCTCAAAGGCCGATCCAGAAATCGTCAGCGGCTCGGTTGAGGCAGTTGCAAAAATAAATTCTGAAGTAAAAGTGCTTTGCGGCGCCGGAATATCAAAAGGTGAAGACCTCCGGGCAGCCCTTGACCTTGGCTCAAAAGGCGTACTCCTGGCATCAGGGATTGTTAAAGCAAAAGACCCTAAAGCTGCACTGGAAGATCTCATCCGTTTGGTTTAAGTTTTCCTTCCGAAACTTATTCACAAAAATACGGATAATCAGCAATAAATAGACCTAAATAAAAAAGAATGCGGTTTTTCAGCCGCTTTTTTTAATTTCTTTCTAAATTACTGATAAGCCAGAATAAGAGGCTTAACCGCTTTCGGATCTCCTATTTCAATAAGAATTAAGGCGATCTCATTCTTGACTCTTTTGTCTGTAGTCTTCAGGTTTTCTAGTAGAGGATAAACTGCGCTTTCTCCCATATACATAAGAGCTTCTCTGGCAGTGGCTCCGAATTCTCTATTTCCCAGTTTTCCTACAAGAATTCCTACAACTTCCTGGTTTTTGGTTTTTCCAAGAGCAGTAAGAGCTTTCTTTTTGACTCTATTATCTGTGCTGTTGTCATTAATTACTCCTTTAAGAGTTTCTACAGTTCCGGGGGCTCCTATTTCTCCCAGGGCCGAGGCCGCAGCTACCCTGACATTATTTTTTTCCTCTTTGCTTTTCAGTAAACCAGTTAAAGCTTCAGAAGCGTTAGTGCCACCTAGTTCTCCAAGTGCAAGGGCAACACTCTTTCGAACATCTGAATTTGAATTCGTAATATCTTTTGCTTTCCCGTTGGAAATCTTCCCGCTTTCTAGCATTAAAATTAAGGGCTCTACCGCTGTGTTGTTTCCTATTTTCCCAAGTGAGAGGGCTGAATTACTTCTTACCCCTCCACTCGTGTCTCTCAGTCTCGAGATAAGATTCGGTAAAGATCTTTCGGTTCCTATTTTCCCAAGGGAAATAGCAACAAGGCTTCTCGTGTATTCGCTGTCACTTTGCATTTGCTTCAGCAGAATTTCGATCGCCCTTTCATCCCCAATCTCTCCAAGTGCAATGATTGCACTGTTTTTTGGAAGGGGATAATCTTTAAGTATAGTATTGGTTAAGGGCTCTACTGCAGCCTGTTCTTTTCTCTCTCCAAGAGCCATTATAGCTGCAATCCTTGTGTACCCATTTTCACTTCTAAGAGCCTTAAAGAGTTTTTCGGTTTCATTTCCGGGCTCCTGGGGTTCTAGTTCCGAAAATGCAATGGAAGTATAGATACTGGAGTTCTGTTCTTCTGATTTGAGGGCTTCTTCAAGAGCGTCTGTTTTATTTCCGTACTCACGATCAATGGAATCTGCAAGACGCTTTCTCACCTCTATATCTTTTGCTTCCATGGCTTGCAGAATATCTTCTGACATTTCTCTCCCGGTTTGTATTTCAGATATACTCCCGACTGTAGTATTATTTGAAGTCAAGTTCTTTTCAAGGTTTTCGGAAAGAATATTTTCTGCTCTATCATCCCTGGTTTCAAGGAGAGCAAGAAGCACGTAACTATTTACTCTTTCTGAACTCGAATTGTTTGTCTCAATCTTTTCAATAAGAGCACTGGCTGCAGGCTTTCCGAGTTTTCCAAGTTTGGATGCGGCATCTAATTTCGTTTCATTGTCACCTGTTTCCAGCTTATTTATAAGATCCGGGATCTGGGCTATGTTTAAAACACTGGAGTTTGAAGCGTTAGCCCCCATTCGAGCGCCTTTTTGATTTCCAATGCCTTCTAAAATTCCATCACTATTCAAATAAATCGAAAAAAATATGGAAATAGTGACGATTGCGAATAAGAGAGAAACTTTCCATCGAGCGTCAGACATCATACTTTATATTTTTTTATTGTTTAAATTACTTTCTCTGTTTATTAATGCTGATTGTATGACTCAGAGTTTTTCTGTTCTTTCAGCCTTAAATTTTTCTCTCTTATCCGGCATCCGAGGCCGTAAAGCAAGGCTACAACCTCGGTTTCGACGGAATCTGCATCATAATCCCCAAAAATAGTTATCCTATAAGTCACAGCGAGCCTTTCTGCTTCTCTACTTTCTTTTTCGGTTTCTACCCGGTTAGGTCCTGTATAAATATCACTGATTTCGCAGGCTGCAAGGTGTTTGTTTGTATTTATAGCACCAAGGATAGTTTCAGGATTAGCACCTTCAGGGACTAGGACTGAAACGTCCCTGATCGAATGTTCAAGATTTTCTTTTCTCCATTCTCTTAGTTCGGATTCTAAAAGGAGGCGAATGTTTTCAAGCTTGAGTTTTATAAATTTATTTTTTACGTGGAGAGAAGTGCCTTTTGAGACCAGTTTCGTTAGCACTATCTCATTAGGACCAACTTTTTCCAGCGTACCTACATGGATTTTTCCGGAATAAATATGGGAAAAGCCACAGACTTTCCCGACGGAATTCAGGATAGTCTCGTATTCGGCTATTCTGGAATTGATCAGCTTGTCCGATTTGCGCAGGGCATGAGCGGTATCTCCATATTTTTGAGCAGCTGCCTTCATTTTTCTTACAAAGCCCTCCTCATCATGGGCCCGCACAAGGCTTGAGAGTTCTTCACATTCTCTAATAAAAGCCTCATGAACTTCAAGAACGCCAGGATTTTCCATCTGGATAAAAGCATAGAGATATGGATTCTGGCCGAGGATCCTGCCTACGAAATCCAGCATTATGTCGTAAACAGGGCTTACAAATTTCCTGGATTTTTTTAAATCAAAGTCTAACCTATCAATAGCCATACCTATGCTGATGTAAGCAAAATGAGTAAGCCCCTGGACAACCGAGACAATCATGTCGTGTTCATCTGCAGTAGTGATTTCAACATGGGCTCCACTTTCCTCAAATAGTTCTCTTATCACTGGGAACCATTTTTCAGAGCGCCCTTTTAAAGGGACAAGGATTACAGTCTGCCCTCTGATAGTGCGAATAGTTGGGCCGAACATTGGATGAGTGCCTAAAATCTCAACATCAGAAGGAGCAAATTTTCTCATGGCTTCTACAGGCTTCACTTTGATGGAAGTAAAGTCCATGAGGAGGCTTCCAGCCTTCATTTTTGGAGCAATTTCTTCAATAGTCTCTTCAGTTACGTTAATAGGTACAGAGACTATTATTATATCACTTTCTGGAATAGCTGCTTTAAGATCCGAGGCAAAAGGGACCTCCATTTTCCTGGCAATTTCCGTTTTTCCCCCTTTTCCCCAGACTGTAACTTCATACCCTTTCTCTTTTAAAAAACGAGTAAACCACTGCCCCATCTCTCCGGTCCCGCCAAGGATAAGGACTTTAATTTTATCAGAGCTCTTTTTCTCTTGGGTGTGTTTTTCAGCTTGATTTTGGGTCTGGCTTTCCTGGGCTTGGTACTGATCTTCGACTTTCATTACTTTGTTCTCCAGGTCAGTATTCAAGCTTGTAGAGCTTCCAATACAGTTTTTTTCATTAGTTCGACTGGAGGTTCAATTCCCGTCCATAGTTTGAAGGCTTCCGCTCCCTGGTAAACAAGCATTAAGATCCCGCTTACGGTTTTTGCACCTGTGGCTTTCGCTTCTCTTAAGAGCCTGGTTTCCAGAGGGTTATATACAATGTCAAAAACAGTGAGATGAGATTGAAGTTCTTCTGATGTCGCAATAGCAGTATCTATGTTCGGGTGCATCCCTAGAGTCGTAGTGTTGATTAGAATATCTGCCTCCCTCAGAAGGCCCTTTAATCCGGAGAGCCCGGTACCCTTTATCCTTCCTGGAAAAACTGAAGCCGAGATCTCCCTTGCAAGTTCGATTGCCCTTTCTTCTGTCCGGTTTATTATCGTGATTTCAGCGCCGTCGGCTGCAAGCTGAAATGCAATTGCCCTTGCTGCTCCGCCTGCCCCTGCAACTACTATTTTAGACCCCCTTATTTCCACTGCAGCATCAAGGAGTGCCTGTTTTGCCCCTAATCCATCGGTATTGTATCCAGTAATTTCTCCGGCTTTCTCGAAAACAACAGTATTTATGGCTCCTATCCTTTCTGCCAGTGGGTCAGGCTTAATGCAATTCAGTTTCAAAGCTGCTTCTTTTAATGGCACGGTCAGGTTAAGCCCTCCAAATCCCATAGCTTCAGCCCCAAGAATTGCTTTTTCCAGTTTTTCCGGCCTTACTCTGAATGCGTGATATATGCAGTCCATTCCAAGGGCTGAAAAAGCTGCATTATGCATTGCCGGGGAAAGGGAATGGCCTATAGGATCTCCAAATACTCCAAAAACTCGCTTCATTCCAGCAGCTCCATTACCTTCTTTAATTCATCTACTGGAAGTTGTCCAGGGGCTGCGGATACTGTACTCTCTACAGAAGCATAGGTCAGGACTGAACCATAAAAAGGAGCAATCACTCTTGTATGTTTTCCGAGCTTGCCCATTGCGATACTACAAACGGCCCTATCCACTTCTCTAGCATCCAATGTAACTTCTAACAGCTCCAGTACATCCTTCATCGAGTGCGGCATGACAGCAAGTTTGGCAATATCTGCTCCTGCCAGAAATGCCTCTTCAAGGATTGCTTTCATTTCCTGAAAAGAAGGAGTTTTTGAAAAGTCATGGGAGGAAATGACTACAGATTTTCCGTGGATTTTTGCCTCTTTTACTGCATTGTCTCTCTCTTCTCTATCTGCAGAGAGTTCGATGTCAACTGCATCCGGTCCGTCTTTAAGGGAAAGGAGGTTCTTAATAAGTCTGATTCTTTCTGCCTCTTTTCCCTCCCATTTTCCTCCTTCTATCTGAGAACGATTTGTGAGAATGACTGGAAGCCCGGTCTCTAATTTAATTTTCCGGATTGTGTCTGCAGCTATCCCCGGATCTCTGATTCCGAGCAGATCCAGCCTGATTTCCAGGATATCGGCTCCCATTTCGGCTGCCTTTTTTGAAGTTTCAAAGGGGTTCTCAAGGATCACCGCGACAACTGCAGCTTTTTTTTCAAGGTCAACGGGGCCAATATGAATCATTACTTGCTCCGGATTTCAGTTTGTATTGACAGATCACTTCTCTATGATCGTTTCTTCAATCTTCTTGCCGAAATGCCTTGCTCCATCTTCCAGACAAACCAGCACTTCATCGCCTTTACTGAGTTTGGCAACTGAGATCGGGTTTCCGTCTTTCCCTACCAGCTTAATAGTTTCTGCGTTTTGCAGGATTGTGGTCAGGGTTCTATCTTTAGCTTTTGCCTCAATAAGCATGAGAGGACGACTTTCTATCTTGACTCTGCCCACGATACCTTCTCTCTGTTTCCCCATTGAATCTACAATAGTTACCGTATCTCCGGCCTGGAGTTCCGAAAGATAGCGGGTTTTCTCCCCAATTTTGATATAAGAGTGAACTGCGCCCGCATTTACCCTGAATGGGCGGGCTGCAACGTAAGGACTCTCATCGGATTCGGAATTAACAAGGAACATTCCGCTTGCCTGGGACCCGATGAGCATGCCTTCTCCTCGCTGCATGAGGTTGCACGTATCCACGCAGACTCTATCTCCCATCCCGAGAGGTTCGACTCTGGTTACAACTGCAGACTCAAGTTCAGTGATTTCGCTTTCAAGCTCCCTAACAGCCTGAATTGTATCTTTTATCTCCTGAGGGTTTCCACTGTCAAGAAGGACGCCGTCTGCTCCGATTTCAAGAGTCTGGAAGGCGAGTCTTGCTTCCTCTGCACTTTTTACCCCAAAAATGATCTTCACTTTCTGACGCTGGAGCTCAGCTATCAGGTTTTCGAGAGGGATAACTTTCCAATCCGTACCTGTGACAAGTAGAAAATCGCAGACCTTCCCCATTTCCGCTGCAAAATGCTCATAACGTTTGTCCCTTATGATCACGTATCCGCCCACTGCGACTCCTTTGTCCATGAGCAGGGTTGCTGCGTTTATATCAATAGAACCCGAAACTTCAAGGGGCAGGGGTTTTGTCCCATCGCCTTCCCCTCTCTTTCCAATAACCACGATATCAGCCCCGGATTTATTGTCACGGGCAAAGGCTGCTACTGTGATATTTCCCAGTTCCCTAACTTTTTCTACATCTCCTGTGTTTACAAGAATGCAGTCGGCTCCTGATTCAAGGCCTGTAGTGATCCTTTCTTTCTGTTCTTCCCATCTGCCTTCATCGGCTTTTATCCAGACGCTTTTCATTTTCAAAGGCTTCAACTCCGGTATACTTTCTGCTTTCACTAGGCCTTTTCCGTTTCTTTTTAGCTTTTATTTCCAGGTTCGGGTTTGCTTTTTAATATTTCGTTTCATTTGTATTCGGTTAAGAGATAAAATGCATGAAAGTGTTATTTTTTATGCTAAAATCTCAACATTCAAGTCGGAAAATCACTACACGTGGTATTCGAAGTTGTGCATAAAATTCGTTAACCGATGACAAATGTATTTCGTTTTCATTTCAGCTGTTCCAGGGCTTCTTCCACAGGTCTTCTATGGTGTACGATTTCGCAGATAGCCCGGGTCAGTCTGACAGGATCTTTGTGCTGGAAAACGTTTCTTCCGATAGCAGCCCCTCGGGCTCCGGCTTCCATTGCCCCGTCAATCATTTCCAGAAGTTGCTTGTCAGTTGAGGTCTTAGGTCCTCCTGCAATAATTACAGGCACAGGGCAGCCCCTTACAACATCTCTGAAACTGTCCGGGTCTCCGGTGTATACGGTTTTTACAACATCAGCCCCGAGCTCGGCTCCGATCCTTGCAGCGTGTGCCACATGCATAGGGTCATGCGGATTGGTGATTTTCTTGCCCCTGGGGTACATCATAGCAAGAAGAGGCATACCCCATTCCGTACAGTCGCTGGAGATTGTCCCGATCTGCTCAAGTTGGTCTGCTTCTGTCTCCGATCCGATGTTTATGTGCATAGAAACGGCATCAGCCCCCATCTTAATTACTTCCTCCACGGTGCAGACTTGCACCTTGGCATTGGGATCAGGGCTCAGGACGGAAGAAGCACTGATATGCACGATAAGGCCTATATCGTGGCCGTATCCTCTATGGCCGTATTTTACCATTCCTTTCTGCATAAGGACAGCATTTGCTCCTCCTTCGGCAACCTTGTTTACTGTATCGGTGATATTGATCAGTCCTTCAATAGGCCCGTCGGAGATCCCATGGTCCATGGGAATAATGACCATGTTTCTGCTCTCCCGGTTCATCAGTCTTTCTATCCTTATTTTTTTACCAATTTCTGACATTATTATTCACCTAAGTTCTGGATTGTTTACTTCATAAGTAATTTTTGTCTATTTGTAACTTTGTCTATCTATATCTCAGACTCGCTTAGCATGCTAGTGTGTCACATACTAGCACGAAACAATTATTTAAAGATATCCCATTAAGCCTTAAGATTAGTTATATATTATAGTAATGGATATTTTTGGCTCGCGATGTATAAAATTATCCAACAGCGATCACTTTATGTGGTTCGTATTTATACTTATCCACGGCGCCACTAAAAGTATAAACGCTTTCTTCCGGACGGAGGAGTACTACCTGAAGCCTCTTGCTTTCGAAACACTGTACAGGCTTTGAACTCAGAAAAGATACGAGAATTAAAATAGGATTAGATTGGCTAATAGAGTAAACTCAGAGCTTTAGAACAATATTATAATACCAAAACAGAAACGGAAGGAATTATGAGGGACCTTAAAATTCTTGTTGTTAACAACTACGGGCAATTCTGCCACCTTATTCATCGGGCTGTCCGGGATCTTGATATGGATACGAAGATCATTCCCAATACAACACCTATCGAGGATATTCTGGCAGAAAAACCGGATGGTCTGATCCTGAGCGGAGGGCCTGAAATGGATCGTGCAGGCTCATGTTTTGATTATGTCCGGGAAATCGACGTCCCCATCCTTGGAATCTGCCTTGGGCACCAGGCAATCGCTCTGGCTTATGGGGGGCATGTCCATGCCGGGAAAAAAGGTGGGTATGCAGAGGTTGAGATAGAAGTGCTCGAAGAGGATGATATCCTTCGGGGACTTGGCCCCAAAACTACTGTATGGGCTTCGCACGCAGACGAGGTTGCCATTATTCCCGAAGGTTTTATTCACCTTGCCCGTTCAGATATCTGTGAGATCGAAGCCATGCGCCATCCTACAAAACCGATTTATGGTGTTCAGTGGCATCCTGAGGTTTCCCACACTAAACATGGAGATGAACTACTTATGAACTTCTTTAAAGTATGTGATCAGTACTAGACAAGAGTCTCTGTATGATGAAATAAGACTCCTATACGATCTTCACAGATCTAAAAACATAGATCATAAAAAAGAAGATGCAAATTCGTAGCTTAGCAGATAAACCATAATGCTGCAGACAAAAAAGTTTCGGGATGAATTACATCCCGAGTTTTTTCTTCATCATCTTCTGAATGTTGAATTTTCCGCCTTTGAAACCTTTAAAGGCTGTTTGCATGGTCTTGTGGTATTTCAGGAGCTCTCTTACCTCTTCAGGGCTGCAGCCCGAGCCCCTTGAAATCCTTTTGATCCGTGAACCCCCTATAAGCTTGGGATCCGTCATCTCTTCTTCTGTCATTGAGTCCATGATGATCTTATAGTTCTTCATCTTGTCACTGGTAGCCTGGAACATTTCGTCTGAGAGTTTCATGCCTCCCATGCCCCCCATTCCCATGGGTAACATGGACATAATCTGCTTGAGAGGTCCCATTTTGTTCATGGCTTCAAGCTGTTTGTACATGTCCTTGAGAGTGAAGCGTCCCTGAATCATGGCTTCTACATTCACGTCTTCTTCGCTCAGCGTCTCCTCAGCTTTTTCCATCAGGCTTTTGAGGTCTCCCATGCCAAGAAGTCTTGAAATGAACCTGTCAGCTTCAAACTTCTCTAAATCTTCCGGAGTTTCCCCAACACCGATGAAGGCGATAGGAGCTTTTGTTTCAGAAACAGCTGAAATGGCTCCGCCTCCTTTTGCGGTACCGTCAAGTTTCGTTATAATTACGCCTGTAATTCCTACAGAATCATTAAATGCATGGGCCTGCTGGCTTGCCTGCTGTCCTATACCGGCGTCCAGAACCATGAACTTGTGATCTGGCTTAGCAACAGCATTGATCCGTTCCATTTCCTCTATCAGGTCGGCTTCAAGGGCATGCCTGCCTGCGGTGTCCACGATTTTTATATCATATTTTTCAAGAGCCTTGAGCCCGTTTCTGGTAATCTTCACAGCATCAGGGTTTCCTTCTTCCCCATAAAAAGCGACATTGAGTTTATCACAGAGAGTTTTAAGCTGGTGATAAGCCCCTGGACGGAAGGTATCTGCGGCAATGACTCCTGCTTTAAGTCCTTTTCTCTGGAAGTAGCGGGCAAGTTTTGCAGTACTGGTGGTTTTTCCGCTTCCCTGCAGCCCCACCATCATGATTGTCTGGGGTTTGAGCTGGATATCTGCTCCCTTCCCGATGATCTCCATAAGTTCCTGGTAAACAATGCGGATTACGTGCTCCCTCGGGTTCATTCCTGCAGGAGGGTCTTCTTTCATTGCACGCTCCTTGATTTTCTGGGACATTCCCATAACAAGTTTTACGTTTACGTCGGCCTGGAGCAGAGCCCGCTGGATATCCTTTATTACTTCGTTGACCGTGCGCTCATCAATTCGCCCCGCGCCGATCAGCTTCTTGAGCGCCCCCTGTAAGGAGTCTCCTAGTTTTTCCATTACCATCTGAAAATCGTCCTGCTCAATTTTTGAGAATAAATAAAAAGGTAACTCACACTTTTTGACCTTGTGTAAGAAAGTATCTTTCCTTAATAAGCCTTGAGTTTATGAAGCTTAAAAAATATATAAGCGAATGAATCTTACGTATAAATCAGTAGCCGGCTATAAAAAAGTTACCAAGTAATAAAAACTGAAAGATATGCAAAAACAAATTCAAAAAAAACTTTTCATAGCGGGGGATGGATTCGAACCATCGGTCTACGGGTTATGAGCCCGTCGGGATCTCCTGGCTACCCCACCCCGCTAAAGGGTTGACATACTGGCTAAGGGAAAATTGATCTAGAAAATAACTTTTCATAGCGGGGGATGGATTCGAACCATCGGTCTACGGGTTATGAGCCCGTCGGGATCTCCTGGCTACCCCACCCCGCTAAAGGGTTTGTAGATCAGGCCTCTTTGCCTGAGACAGCTATCAGAACATACTAACTATAGTTTATATACTTTTCGCTCTATTCTATATTTTCCAGCATTATGGAAGTTAGGAGCGCATTTAGGAGCGTATTAAAGGGGCTCTGCAACTTTATTATAATTTTTTCAGATTTCTTTATCCATCTACTGTTTTTCTGGTTCTTCGTTTTTCCAGTTCTTCGTTTTTCCGGAAACATATTCGAAATCCGGAGCCCTAAATTATACTATGACCAGATGCCTATTCTGCGGAGCTTACTGCGAAGTGAAGTGCGGAATTTACTGCGAAGGCTATCCGGGAATCCGGGGGGAAAAAGAAACGGACGAAAGTGTAGATGTTCTTGGATGCACGCAAATCGGAACATCATATATCTGCGATAACTGCCTCAAGGATCTGAAAGAAGCGCTTGGGCTCCTGTGAGATTCCTGGAAAATAACGCTGCGAAGAAAGAAAATAGTGAAATTTTTTCATGCCCCTTCTCTTTTACTTGAGATTCGGTGAAAAAGAAAGAAGAGACATGAATGTGAACTGTATTTCAGAAGAACTGTATTTCAGACAACTTCAACTTTAATTGTGAAGTTATCTTCCGTACCGGTTATATCCTCCCAGGGTCTTTTGTATATTCCTTTTACCTGCTGGCTGCCCTCAGTCAAGGCTTTTATTTCCCATATATGAACCCCTCCAGCACCAACAAGAGGTTGTTTACCTTCTTTAGAAGATTCCGGGGGATAATAATTTCCCGAGACTTTATCGAGTCCCTGACTCATGTTGAGTTCCCAGGAATAGCCTGTAGTCGGGTTTTCCTGAAGTCTCAGGTAAAAAGTCTCTCCTTTTTTGAGATTTATGCTTTTTCCATTGTCAGCTTCGGTTATTACCTGCTGTCTCGGCGGCATGAAATTGGGCTGCTCATTTAATATATTATCAATTGCAAGCTCAAATGACCCTTTTACTCCGTTCACGTTTACAGTGTAGTTTCCGGCTTTAAGGCCCTGCACATCAAGGGGTATCGTTTTATTGAAGGGTACTATCGCCTCTGTACAGACTGCTTCATTAGGGCGCT
Organism: Methanosarcina sp. Ant1; assembly: GCA_001714685.2. Lineage (GTDB taxonomy): Archaea > Halobacteriota > Methanosarcinia > Methanosarcinales > Methanosarcinaceae > Methanosarcina. Next base: position 13,052 of record MDTP02000039.1, read on the forward strand.
TCGTGCTGATGTTAATATTAAAGTTATTCTCTTCCCTTTCAGTTTTTATCTTGTTAATCTCAGTGCAGCTGTCAGGCAGGTAACCTTGTGCTACCACTCGCATCTGTACCGGAAATGATTCTAGCGTCATAACTTGGATTGTTTCCACGGTTGCAGTGCCGTATATGTACTCTTTCCCATCGGTTTCCTGCCCGCCGGTTGCGTTACCATCTGGGGTTGCATTGGCTGTTGGTTTAGTTTCCGTATTGTTCTGTCCTTTATTAACACAGCCAGAAAGGATAACCGCACAGACTAAACAGACGAATGCGATGATTTTCACATGTTTCCAAAATTTATTATTTGTTACTCTTTTCATTCATTTCCCTCTTACTCCTTCAGATACGTTTATGAAAATATGTGCCTGTTCGGATTTTATCCTTTGCTTAACTTCAATTCTATTCGCAGCTTTACAGAAGAGGTTTATATTTGCCGCATCCTGAAACTGAATTGGGATTTTTGCTTAATAATAGTTTTCAAATTAAAACAAACATGGCTATAGCTCGTATTGTATTAACCCCATATCAACAAAATAATCTATCTGTAGAGTAAATTGGCACAAGAGTGGCAGGATCCTGGATATGAGACACAAGACTCTAAAATGCCCTTTACAGCTCTTAACCTTTTATTTCCTGAGCCTTATCTCTGTAGTGCAGGATAAGATCTTCAGCCCACCTCATAGATGCAGGTTCAAAGCTTATTATAGTCTCCTGGTCAAAAGCTCCTTTACAGGTAAGAAAATCAGCGCTCATGAAGCATTCTGTTTTGATTAGCATGGCTATCTTTATCTCATCAAAGCAGACAAAAAGCCGCCGTCTTTCCCCGCCAATATAAAGTTTAAGCTCTTTTTCGAAATCGGTTTTCAGTCTTTCATAAATTTTTTTTGTTACTATCAGGGTTATTTCGGTATTGTCACCATTTTTCCGGAAGAACTCGGGGAATATAGGATGAAATATTGATGAAAATGAGAGTATCTTTTTTGATTTTTGCATTTTTTCCAGAAACACAGCAGGAGGTTCAAAGATATTATCCGGATCAGGCTCAATGAGAGCACAGGATTTTAATTCATTGAGCCTCTCAAGAAAGGAATGGGGTAGACTGCTAAGATCACGTTCATGCCAGTAATGCAAGTTTTCTTCAATGACCTCCAGGGTGTTAAGCAGAGGCTCCATTTTTTCGACCAAAATTTCAGCAAGAGGAGTAAGCCTGTATACCCTATTTTCCTGAAGGATCAGATGTTCCTCCTTCAATTTTTTGATTTGAGGAAGCATCCCTGTCGGTGTAACATGTAGAAGAGATACAATTTCTTCGATTGTTCTTCCTCCATTTTTGAGCAGGAGCAAAAGGTCCCTCCTTTTCTGGGACAGAAAAAGCAGGTCTATTAAATCTTTGTCCATTGATTTCACTTTCCAGGTCTTACACTTCTATTGGATATTCATTTTTTTCATTCTGTTTCTAGGAAGGAGTCCTAAAAGAGCTTACTACTTCCGGAAACGATAATTTAAAGACTTTTCAAAATTTTACTTTAATTATATTATGTCGGATAGTTAAAGTTTCACATATGCTTTTTAAATATTTCTTTTTAATCTTTTCCTTTATTATCCCTTCAACAAGAAAAGAAACCTTAAAGTCTATGATCTAAATTATATATTTCAGAGATGGAGCCTGGAACATGCATGCTCCTGAAACAATGAGTGCTCTAGCCATATGCGCCAAATTCCTGATCATGGAGGGATTTGCATAGAATCGTTCAAATGTGTGCTTACGAACTGGTATTACATTTATAATTTGTGCCGAAATATA